>JALNYN010000006.1 GCA_023229825.1 Minisyncoccota bacterium | reverse complement strand
AGACAAACAAAGCGGCATCGGTCGTTATGAAGTGATGGAAACGAATCCTTGGAAATTCGGGTTTCTTCCGAGTACCGACAAAGAAACTTCCTGGGTTCCCGCCGAAAGTCCGTATATTTTGAAAGACCAGAATCTGCGCAGCAAAATACTGGTAAAAGCCATTGATAAGATCGGGAATGAGCGCATTGTAGAGTTCAATCCGAAAACCTCGATCATTCCCGGCGTCAAAGATATTTGGACAGAGCTTGCCGGCATATTACTCCTTTGTGCGATCATAGGCGCGATCTATTATCGAAGGTTCATTTCATTGAAAAGAATCGATCGTAGCGTAACCGCGGAAATAAAATAGTTCGCCATTATTGGCACTCCGATCCCATTTTCCGTTTTCTATTTTTTTGTTTTGTTATATAATTGAGTTGCATGAAAATTTTCTCTTTATTTATTTCAACTTTTTTTATTTTTCTGTCGGCGGTGTTTCCGTCCCTTGCTTCGGGAAATGCGGCTCTTTTCCTTTCTCCGACGCGGGGAAGCTATCCTATCGGAGAAGCGTTCACGGTCTTCGTGAATATCAATACGAATGGAGAAAAGATAAGCATGGCGGAAGGCAGCGTTACTTTCAGTAATTCAGAACTTGAAGTCGTTGAATTATCAAAAGAAGATTCCATTTTGACCTCATGGAATACCGAACCGTCGTTTTCTAACGAAGAGGGCGTTGTCCGTTTCGAAGGATTAACCGCTGCCGGCTATACCGGAACTGAGGGAAAAATACTCTCCATTACGTTCAAAGCTTTAAAGAATAAAGAAAGCACCGTTCGTTTTTCCACGGGTGCCGCGATCATTGCCGCAGACGGAGCTGGAACCAATATCTTGACGAGCATGGATGCCGGGAAATATGAACTTACCCCGAAAGAGGTTATTCCCGAGCTTGAGTCCGTGGCAACTTCCACTCCCGAAGAATCCTCCTCTTCCGATTCACAAGCGTCGACGACCGATCCCGCCCCCGCAGTTCCTTTTGAGTTAGTATCCCCAACCCACCCCGACCAGACAAGATCCTACGCGACCTCAAGCGCCGCCTTCGAGTGGAAATGGGAAGGGAATATTTCATCCGTCGCATTTTCTTTGGATACTAAGCCGACCACGACTCCTAAAAAAGTGTATGCTTCTCCGATAACGGAAAAACGTTTTAAGGACCTTTCGGAGGGGGTATCCTATTTTCATTTTCAAAGAAATGAAACGAACGGATCATCGACGCTGATCCACTATCGAGTCGGAATTGATCTGACCCCGCCGGATCATTTTGATATTACAGAAAATAAAGAGATCACCGATGCCTATGCTTTTAACTTTGACGCGTCCGACAAAATTTCCGGAATTGAAAAGTATGTCGTTAAGATAGACACGGGAACCGAGAATACTTGGGCGGACGACGGAAGCCATATTTATAGATCAGCAGGGCTGAAACCAGGAGCTCATGCGCTCAAGGCAAAGGCGCTTGATGCCGCAGGAAATTTCGTCGAACAGTCTTTTTCTTTTACGGCTCCGGTAACAGGCGCTCCCTCATTCGTCGAGAAGCCGAAAAGCGTTGTCGTTGATGAGCCATTCATACTCCGGCTCAAGGCTCCGTCTGCGGCGAAGGTCAGGGTTATTGTCGAAACGGATAAGGGCGGTAAACAGGAAGGCGAAGCGGTAAAAGGATCGGACGGAATTTTTTCCTACACCGTGGCAGAGCATGCCGTGAAAGGAGCTTATACGGTAAAAGCCGTTAGCAGCATAAAAGGAGTGGAGAGCGAACCCTCGGAAACTATCGCCATCATCTCCAAAGGAAACATCGCTTATTATGCGAAAGCAGCATTTGTCTTTTTAAAGAAACAATCCGCAAAGATATTTATTGCCGTTCTCGCTCTCCTCGCACTATTTTACGGATGGTCGGCAATAAAAAGAAAAAGAGGCGAGGAGGAAGTCGAGGATGATCCTGAAATTCCTCTGTCTGCGAATAAAGAAGTTTTGCCGGTCGCGAAGACAAGTCCCGCCGTTGCCGAACGAAGTGCCGCCAATTCGTTTCAGGTAGTGATAGGGAAGAGGCCGTAAAAGTCCATAAAGTCCATAAAGTCCATAAAGTCCATAAAGTCCATAAAGTCCATAAACTTAAATTTAAGTTTATGGACTTTGTTTTTCTGTCAACTCGTCGTCTCTTATGAATTCGCTGACTAGTGTCTTTTCGAGAGCAATTAACAAGCGTCGTCATCCCGGGCCGCGACCCGGGATCCACGTTGTGTGGCGAGTTCGGTCACAAAACAAATGATCCTCCCAATGTTCTCGGAACCTCGGGAGGATTTTGGCGGATCAACAGAATTTGTCGATCGTAACTTTATAACTTGATAAACTTTATGAACCTGACGAACTGTTTCACCAGAAGAAATACATATCGCGAAGACTGATCGCGCCGTCGCCATTCAGGTCGTTTCGGGTATCGTACGGTTTGAAAATATTCGTCAGCCAAAGTCCTGCATCGACAAGATTTATCGTTCCGCTGTCGTTCATATCCGGATCTTTTGCCGGCTTCTTTTTGATGTGAAAAACGATCTCATTCGTCTTTGGCGTTATCAAAGTTCCTTTTCCGTCTGAAAGGGCGAACGATGATCTATCAAGGCGTATCGTGGCACTGCCTTCATTCGTTGCGGTAAAAACAACGGTAAATGCTTTTCCGGTTTTTACAAATCCTCCGGCTCTCAGTATCCCTCCGGAGAAATAAATGGCACCGCTCGTCTCCAAATTCGGTTCTTTGATCCAAAGGTCGATAAGAGAACCGTCTTGGCTGATCTCCTTTGCTTCAAGCTGTTCGTTCGGAAACAACAAAGATGCTTCTATGACGTTGATCGGCGTATCGGTGTCAATGCTTACCTCCGCGTAAAAGGTATCTCCGACGTATCCTTCATCGGCTTTTGCGGAAAGAATAATGTTCGTTATAGGCGCATGTTCTGCCGGCACAAGCGCCGAGTAGGTAACAAACAAAAAAAACAGTATTGGCGAACTGCAGATTATTTTTCGTTTGTGTTTTTTGATGAGTCGTCTCATAAATAGATAAAGCTATGCTTTTGTCAGTGCTTCTTTTATCTTTTTGGAAAGTTCTCCCAGTGTGAGATCTACTTTTTCCAAAAAACCTAATATTCTATATTCAGTCAGCTGTTTCGCCAGTTCATCGCCTTTCATGAGATTGGTCGTAATGAGCACCTTTGCGCCCCCTCCCCATTCATCCTTTCTCAGTGCTTTAAGAAGGGAGATGCCATCCATTTTTGGCAGCATCATATCAAGAAGTATCAGGTCAGGATGTTCTGCGAGAGCCATTTCATATCCCCGCAACCCGTCATTTGCTGATAGGACGCTATATCCTTCATCCGTCAAATGATCGGTCATGACTTTTTGCAGAAGATCATTATCCTCAATGATGAGGATCTTCGATCTGGAAAAAAAATGAATTATGTTTTTTGGCATGGATGAAACTCTTTATGTTTACAGTATACCATTACGGGAGGAAACGGACAAAAATAGGATGGCTTAGCCCGGCGTTTGAGGTTTTACGTTGTCACAAATGAGGAGACGCATTATACTGATATTATGAGATTACCTGATTTTTTAACGCGAAGACATACTTTATTTGCTATTTTTTGGGATAGAAAAATTCTTTTCCTGAATGCGATATTTCTCATTCTGTTTTTTATTCTCCTCCTTCCCGCGCTCAGATCTGTCGTGTCATTTTACGATCAAAATGCGGTATGGCGCGGCTCTTTGTTGGTGGAAAAAGGCATAGAGAACGACAAAAAGAACGCAGAAAAACACGTTTCTGAAATTGCAAAAATTTCCGATCTTGCTACGTTTATAGAGAGAAGAGATGTTCTCAATCTTCTTTCGGTTTTGCAAGATGAGGTGCAAATCCGCCAACTATCGGGCATGATAGCAACAGGCAAAGATGGCGTGGTGATCGCTCGGACCGAAATGATAGCAGATCGGGGTGATTACTTTTTTGACATCGACGCGGTCGGCAGACAACTCGCAAAAGAAAAAGAAACCACGTCTATTGAGCAGCTTTCTGCATGGCCGCTTGAAATTGAATCCGGACGATTGATCAAGAAAGACGGTCAGCTCGTCGGTGCGATCATCGCTACTCATTCTCTTGACGACCGCTATGCAAAAGCGTTAAAACACAGATATTTGCCGAGCGATGCCGAAGTGATTTTTTATTCTGCTGAAAAAGGGGTAGTGGCAAGTACTTTTGACCCGTCGTTAAGACAAATTCTTGCCGCAAATTTTAACACGGGCACTACGTGGGAATCATGGGTGAATAAAGGATATATTTTTAGTATCGGCAATACTTCGTATCTTGTTAAAGATATTCCGTTAAACGGCGCGGAAGAAATGACGGGGAAGGCGATCGTTTTTTATCCTTTGCATCATACTCTCGTATCTGTCGTTTCCGCGGTGTCGGCGGTGCTTTTGTTTCTCTTGTATTTTGTTTTCCTTCGTATTCTCCGCAAGAAAGATCTGTGTAAAAGTTTTTTCTTCATTTTAGCTCTGTGTTCCTTTATCGTATTCGGCGTTGTATTTGCGGCGACAGTTTTCTTCTTGAATCAAAACGTGGTGGCGCTCATGAAAACCCCGTACACGGTGTACAATTCCACTCTGGAACTCGAACCGTCATTCGGAGTCTTTGAAATGGAGTCGGAACACCGGATCGCGATTCGCGTTGTAACGGGCGGCGAAGCGATAAATGCGGTAAATGTCGAAATGACATATGATCCGGAAAAGCTGGAAATAAACGACATTATAACAGTAAACTCGTTCTGCGATCCGGAGCTTTTCTTGGAAAAAAACATCGACAAAGAAAAGGGAAAGATAACCATTGCCTGCGGAACGAAATTTCCGGGATACACCGGCGGCGTCGGAACGGTGGCCGAGCTTCGTATACAACCGCTCGGTGAATTTGAAACGAGTCTTGTTTTTAATGAAGAAACACAAGTGCTCGCAAGCGACGGATTGGGAACAGATGTTCTTCGTCAGACAACCGGCGGGAATTATCAGTTCTTGGGGAGCGCAAAAGATCCCGCGGACAGAGACGGTATCATCGTTTTTTCTCCCACGCATCCGAATGCCGAAAGGTGGTACGGAAAAAATTCAGTTCGATTTATTTGGAAAGGAGAAGAAAATGCACAATATGTCTGCGCATTGAATAAGAGCGCCTTCGCGGACTTTTCCGGGAAGATACCCACGAAGCATCTTGAAAAGACCTTTTCGGATCTGTCGGATGGAGCATACTTTTTCCATATTGCCGTTCAAAAAGAAGATGGGACGATCGGACCTGTTACGACAAAAAAAATAATGATCGACCTTACTCCCCCGGAGATCCCCAAGATCTTGGCGAGCGAAAACAATGTTAAGTCGGGGCACATTGTCCGTGTTGAATTCGGAAGCAGCGATGTCTTGAGCGGTCTGCAAAAAAACTTTTACGTGAAATTCAACGGCGGAATGTTTCTGCCTGTCTCTTCTCCGATGCTCATCGCGTATCCGAAAGGCGTTCATGAGATCATCGTGCGCGCGTTCGATAATGCCGGGAATTTTTCCGACGGCAGCATATCGGTCCGTGCTTATTAAGTTCATGTTCATCGGAAGCTGTTGAATAATCATGCGAAAACTCTCGTCTACCGTTTATTATACTCTTGCCGCTTTGCTCACATGCATGGTGTTTTTTTCTGTTGCGGCGAATGCTTTGCCGTCGGATATGCTGTATCAAGCAAAGATCCATGTAAATGAAAATATCGAAAGTTTTTTTTCGATCGCCGATAAAGGAAACGCAGGCTTCGAGGC
Source organism: Minisyncoccota bacterium (assembly GCA_023229825.1). Taxonomy (GTDB): domain Bacteria; phylum Patescibacteriota; class Minisyncoccia; order Phycocordibacterales; family CAIJYI01; genus CAIJYI01. The sequence goes on along the minus strand of JALNYN010000006.1, from coordinate 69,689 downwards.
GAGGCTCGCGTCTCGCCGTCTCGGTGAAGTTGAAAAACTGGCAGAAAAAAAAGGACTGACCCCGGCAATACTTGAAAATGCTCTTGTTCGCTTCAATAATAACATGCGGTCATTCCGAAAAATCAGCCTGAGAATAGAGGAAAAAGATCAGTCCGCATATTCTGAAACGCTGGCTCGTTTGGAAAGTTCCTTGGATGCACATAAAGAACTTCTTAAAAAGATCGAAAATAAGAATGCATACGAAAAAAAACTAAACGAACTCTTGGAAGCTGTCAAAAAAGAGCTGCTGTGGGTCTCTGCGGAAAGAAGGTCGTCTGAAGAGAATTCTTTCGGCAAGGATGGTACAGAAGGAAAATCTGAAATGGAAGGTTCTCTTGAATCATCGGAGGAGAGGATAGCTGAAGCGAAAAAGATCGTTGATTCAAAGAAAAAAGATCCCAAATTTAATATAGCAGAAGCTGAAGAAAAATTAAAAGAAGCCATTGCCCATCTTGCGGAAGGAAAGGCTAAGCTCGAGATACCGGAGTATGCAGATGCCTTCGCGCTTTTCAAAAGAGCGGAAAGGGAAGCCGCATCCGCCAAAATGATGGCATCCTTTTGATAATTAAAACACCTCCGGAATTTACTTATTTGCTATAAACTCTACGACAACGTAGATGACCCAAAAGACTAAAAGGGCATACCCTTCTTTTTTGGTGATAATTTTCTCCGACCGCATGAAATGCAGCAGGATAAACGAGGATATCAGCATGAACACTCCGGTGATGTAGACGATCTTAACCGGAAAGGCAAAAGGACTAATGAAAGAGAGTATTCCCACAACAATGGTAGCATCTGCCAGCACCGAACCCATAATATCGCCGATCGCCAGACCATCATCCCTTCTTTTGATCGACTTAAGAGAATAAAACAGTTCCGGCATGGTCGTCCCCAAGCTCACAACGAGCATGGCAATGAGGATCGGAGAAATATTTAACGCATAGGCGAGATCGGTTGCCGATGTGACAGTAAAATGAGATCCGAGCAGCAATAGCACCATCGAAAAGAGTAAGTAAAGAAAGTATTTTAAGCTATGAGTCTTTTTGCGGTGCTGGGGGATCGAAGGCGTCACTTTGCCCGCCTCTGCGGTAATCTCAGCGGATGCGTCGAGTCCATGCCTGAAAACCATAAAATAAAAAATGCTTCCGGCAATAATAAGAGCGGCGCCTTCTATGCGAGAGTAATGGCCATTGAGTCCGAAAAGGAGCGGTAAGAGCAGGAAGAAAGGGTATAACCGAACATCTTTTAAAACTTTACTTTCGATCTTTATTCCACGTCTTGCATAAATGATCAAAATGGCAAAGATCAGTGTGAGATCGGCAATGTTGGACCCGAACAGAGTTCCAAGACCGAATTCAGGGCTGCCTTCCATCGCTGAATTTATGGAAATGATAGTTTCGGGCAAAATTGAGATCAGCGCCACGATGATAAATCCCAATATGTATTTTGAGAGACGAAAGTTCTTCGCAAGTTTTGCAGAGAATCTTGTGGCGAGCATTGCACCCTTAACCACGAGCGACAAAGAAATCATGAAGATCAATAGGTTCAGTATCATACTGAAATAATATCAAAAAAACTAAGAAATAGGGAGGAACTTTATTCTTGGTTTCTAGTTATCCACAAATAACGATAAATATATATTGACAAACGATAAATAATAAATTAAGATGGAAATATAAAAATTAAAAAGAACTAACCATGAAAAAAAGTTCAACAATATTTCTTCAGGTAGTCATCATACTCATCGGCATCGTGGCGATTGCCATGATGATCCGGTTTCCCTTAACCGAGGGGAGAGCCGCAAACTTAGACCTGTTTAGTATTTACGCTGATCCATTTCTGATATATGGGTACTTAGCATCTATTGCATTTTTTGTTGCCCTGTATCAGGCGTTCAAATTACTCGGATACATCGGACAAAACAAAGTATTCTCACTAAACTCTGTGAAGACCTTAAGGAACATAAAATATTGTGCGATCGTCCTTGGCATCTCAATTGTGATGGGAGGAGTATACATAAGGATATTTCACACTGAAGGTGATGATCCGGCAGGTTTTCTTGCTGTGTGTATCGTGACCACTTTTATTTCTATCGTAATCGCCGCTGCGGCGGCCGTGTTTGAAAAAACTTTACAAAGTGCTGTCGATATTAAATCCGAGAACGACTTAACGGTCTAATCAACATGGCAATCATCATTAACATCGACGTCATGTTGGCGAAACGGAAGATGAGCGTCACTGAGCTTTCCGAGAAAGTCGGCATCACCATGGCCAACATTTCCGTCCTAAAAAACGGCAAAGCAAAAGCGATCCGGATATCAACACTGGAAGCGATTTGCAAAGCCCTCGAGTGTCAGCCCGGTGATATTTTAGAATATAAAAAGTAAAAAATATCAGTAAAAAAGAACGATTAAATCGTTCTTTTTGTTTAATCTTTCACTCCAGATCTGCGGAGGAGGTGGGGATTTCTCAGCTTACAGCCGCAGTACACCTTTCCGATTTGTTCGCGGAGACCGTTCCGCTCACAAATAACGGAGAAGGTCTTCGAACCCCACGCGCAAGTGAAGCAGTTCACTTGCTCTCCTCCGCATTTTTTCCACTGCGTCCCAAAACTGCGGAGGAGGTGGGGTTCGAACCCACGGACCGGTTTCCCGATCTCCAGTTTTCAAGACTGGTGCCTTCGACCACTCAGCCACTCCTCCGTTATTGGCGTCATTCCCGCGTAGGCGGGAATCCAGAGTACGTGGATTCCCTCTATGTTCGAGGATGACGAACTTCCTCTCATTATACTCATTTTTCCTAAAAAAACCAGCCGACTTCTTTTGGAAGCCGGCTGTCTTGCTTATTGGCGCAATCTTTTTGCCATGAGTTCGGGGTCGTTGGTGGTGATCCCGTCGACGCCAAGTGCGACGAGGCGCTGTGCTTCGTTCGGATCATCAATGGTGTAAATGAATACACGGAGTCCTTTTGAATGCGCAAGAGCGACGGATTCTGCTGTAACCCAACTGTTCCACCCAAAAAACTGCGCACCGCGAGAGGCGATATCTTCGATAAATTCTGCGTTGAGCCATTTTTCCGATTCCGTGAGAACTCTTCCCTTATATTTTCCCCAAGGAGGTCCGATAGCGCCACGGCTCGGAGCATCACTAAAAGTTCCCAGTTCTTCGATGAAATCCCAGTCAAAAGAATGGACGGCTACGTCGTTCGTCAGCCCCTCATTTCTGAGAAACCGCATCAGGTCTTCGGGCTTGCCCTCTTTTCTTTCAATAAGCGCGACACTGGACTTTTGAATGACATCCAGCGCTTCTTTCAAGGTCGGCACTTTTGTACCGGTAAACTCGGAATTGTTCCAATGAAACCATGAGCCCGCATCAAGCGTTTTTATCTCTTTGAGGGTCCGAGAGCTCACGAGAATATCAGAAATGCCGGGGCCCCATTTTTTTACGGCATCGGTCGTACGATCAAGATGGTGGTCATGTATTACGATAAATTCTCCATCTTTTGAATGGTGATAATCACCTTCCACCATGTCGGGGCGGTATTTAAGAGCCAACTCAAATGCCGGCCGCGTGTTTTCCGGAGCATGTTTGCTGTCTCCTCGGTGTGCGATGATGAGCGGCGGTGAGTAAGGAATCATATGACCTCCTATACGTTTTAAAACATGAAGCGTTCGTGGGGGAACAATTGTTGCGCTGACAGGGACCTGCTCCTTAGCCGCCAAAAGCGCTGCAACGAGGAAGATCGCTGTGAGAAAAAACATCAGCGGGCGCATATTTCGTTTCATCCGGCCTCCATATTGTCAAAGTCTTTTCTTCACGAATCATACACGATTTTATTGAAAGTTGTAAGTGGGTCTCCGTTACGGCGCACCTATAAAAGCGCGAACAAATATGCTATGCTTTCCTTATGAAACTTTTGGGAATCGATTACGGTTCAAAAAAAATAGGGTTGGCAATTTCCGACGAAGAAGGCCGTGTGGCTTTTCCGCGTTCGGTGATAAAAAATAACGCGGTGATATTATCGGAGATCCAGGAACTGATAAAAAAAGAAAAAATAGAGGGCATCGTACTCGGTGAATCGCTTGCTTATTCAGGAGAGCCGAATCTGATCATGAAAAGGATATCGGTCTTTAAGGAGAGCTTGGAGAAAGCAACCTGCTTGCCGGTATCCTTTGAGAACGAATTTCTCAGCTCCAAGCAGGCGAGAAATATTCACGACAGCGGAGAATTGAACGACGCATCAGCGGCGGCGATAATTTTGCAGAGCTACCTTGATAAATTAAAAAATAGAAAATAGAAAATAGAAAATAGAAAATAGAAAATAGAAAATAGAAAATAGAAAATATTTTGTAAAAATCTGTTAATTTGTAAAATGTCAAGGTCGCCCGTCGTATTCTATTCTCCATTTTCCATTCTCTATTCTCGTAAATAATATTCGTAATTTTATGATCAACATCGAAGATTTTGCTAAGGTGGAAATAAAAACGGGGGAGATCCTTTCTGTAGAAAGAGTTGAGGGATCGGTAAAGCTTCTCAAACTTTCCGTCAATTTCGGGGAAGAGGGTCCTCGGCAGATCGTTTCCGGCATCGCCGGCTATTTCCCCGATATTTCTGTGCTTATCGGGAAAAAGTGCGCGTTTTGCACCAATCTTGAACCTCGAACCATTCTCGGACTTGAAAGCAACGGCATGATCATGGCGGTGAGTACTGATGATGGAAAATTTTCGCTGCTTGAGATAGGAAAGGATATTCCGGCGGGAACGACCGTTAAGTAAGAGAATTGAAAATAGAAAATTGAAAATAGAATAACGATGTCCGTATTCAATTTTCTATTTTCAATTTTCTATTCTCTTTTTGTTCTTTTCCCTTTCCTTTTGCCTCACAAATTTTGTATAATATAACCATGTCTCTCGTTTCGCTTTGCAACATGATCCCGGTTCCGCACCGAATGGATATGGACGGAGTCGGCGTAGATCTTTCAGAGGTCTCTCTTCGATTTGTAAAAATCGCGCCCAAAAAGAGCAAAGGCTACGATATCGTTGATTTTGGGGAATATTCGATCCCCGAAGGCGCCATTGCGCTCGGCCGCATAGAAAAACCCGATGTTCTTCGCGAAATTCTTTACCGTCTGAAAAAGGAACACAACATTAAATTCGTTCGCTCCTCTCTTCCTGAGTCGCTTTCTTATCTCGCAGATATAGACATATCGACCGTCAAGAACAGCGACCTGTATGAAAGCATTGAGCTTCAGATCGAAGAACACATCCCCATCAGCCTTGTCGATGCGGCGTTTGATTATCAGATCGTCGACGCAGATAAGAACAAACCCGGAATGACCACCGTGATAGTTTCCGCCGTACCAAAAAATGTCGTTCAGTCATATCGCGATGTATTTGATTCTGCCGGTATCTCCTTATTGTCTCTCGAAACCGACTCCACTGCGCTCGCTCGTTCCGTTATTCCGGAAGGAAGCACGGAAACTACCATGATCCTTGATCTTGGCCGCATAAAGACCGGCGTATATATCGTAAGCCGCGGTTTTGTTTCTTTTGTTTCAGATATCGATATCGGCGGAAAGGATATTTCAAATGCTCTTTCGAAAGGGCTGAACATATCTTCGGAAGAAGCGAAGGAGTTGTATAAGAAATTGGAACAGAATGAAAAACCGGAAAAGGAGGCTCACGAAATAATCGCTTCGGTTTTTTCGGAATTGGAGGAAGAGGTCAACAAGCATTTCATTTTCTGGCATACGCACAAAGACAAAGACGGACAAAAAAAAGAAAAGGTGGGCAGGGTGGTTCTTGGCGGATCGGGAGCTACGCTATTCGGTCTGCAGGACTATCTTTCTGCTACGCTGCATATTCCGGTAGACGTGGCGAATGTCTGGGGAAATCTTTTTTCTTTCGATGAAAACATCCCCAAGATCACATTTCACGAATCTCTTTTGTACTCAACCGCGATCGGTCTGGCTATGTATACGAAGAACTCGCAATAGTAATATATAAAAAATGATCAATCTTTTACCCTTTGAAGAAAAAAAGAAGATTCGCACCGATTATTATTGGAGGGTGGTTTCCGTGTGTCTTCCTCTATCTGCCGGAGTGCTCTCTGTTGCGATCGTTTCGCTTTTTCCATCTTATTACTTCGCTCAGGTTTCAAACAAAAATACTCTTAAAGAATCCCAAAGCGCGGAGGCCGTCAGCAAAAAAACGCAGGCAGACGAAATGAAACAAGCGGTTCTTGACGCAAATAAAAAGATCTCGCTGCTTAAAGAGCCGATCGCGAAAAATAATGCCGGCGCTATCTTCGATGAGATATTAAAGGCGCGTCCGGAGGGCGTTTCGATCGCGGGTTATGATTACCGGACGATAGCGGCGGGAAGAAAAAAAACCGATCCGACTACGACCATAGTTCTTCAAGGGGTATCTGAGGGGAGGGAAGTCATTCAAACTTTTGTCAGACTTCTCCGTAAAAACAATAATTTCGAATCCGTCGATCTGCCAATATCTTCACTGATAAGCGAATCGAACTTTCCGTACAGCATAAATATCGTCGTTAAGAGCTCCATATAAACACATGCAGAATAAAAAAATACGAAGAATTCTGATTTTTTTCTCGATTGTCAATGTGATTTTCGCGTGCCTGTACGGATGGATGTTCTTTTCGATATGGAAGAACAATAAACAGACTGCGGAAATATATTCTTCGCTTTTTAAAAAAGAATCTGAAAAGGACGCTTTGAATGCCACAGAGAGATCTCTTGTTGACACGGTGGACAAGCGAAAAATTCTGGATGCGTACTTCATCAAGCCGGAACAAGCGGTTACTTTCATTGAACAGGTGGAAAAATTGGGCGTCATTACCGGCACGAAAGTTACGATCAAATCGGTCGTTTCGCCGAAAAAACCCGGGGAGAGCTTCCTTCTCGATTTCAGCGCCAAGGGAAAATTCGAAGACATATATCGGCTTTTTGGACTTATTGACGAGATGCCGCACAAAGTTACCGTAAAGACCGCGGCGATCTCACAATCGAAGAACAGCGAGCAAGACGCGAGCGAATGGACCGGATCATTTCTTATTACCCTTGAAAGTTATCTGGACAAATAAAAAGATATGAAAGATTTATTCTCGTTCAATTTTAAAGCGCTCAATGACAAGGATGCGGGAAAATGGATCGCGCATGTTCGCCGCGACTGGGCAATTATAGTATGTGTCGCTTCTTTATTTCTGATCATTTTTGCGATCTCTCATTTCTCCTTTTATATGACCATAACCGACAGTCGTTTCTTTTCACGAGAAGATGCCGAAGGAAGCGCTCCGGAACGAATTCAGCAAAAAAATCTTGATAGTGTGATCAGTTTGTATGAATTGAAAAAAAAGCGCTTCGACGCAATGGTCAAAGATCCCGTACCCTTCAGAGACCCTTCTTCTCAGAGAGTATCAGATGTGCCCGTATCGCAGACGGAAAACATTGACTTAGCGGAGTAAAATCTGTATTGTGTGATAAAGTATCGGGGACGACGAGATCAAAGAGGTTGAAATTCCTCCCGTAGTTCAATGGATAGAACAAGAACCTTCTAAGTTCTGGATGTAGGTTCGATTCCTACCGGGGGGACACGCACGAAGTATCTGGGAAAAGTATCAGTATCGGGGACGACGAACAAATTAAACATACTCACAAAACCCCTCGGAGCGAGTGAGATGCTCCTCATTCGCGTTAGGAATCGAAGCCCGATTGAGAGATTTTGTGATTCGCCAGCTGGCGGAGAAACAAAATATCCAATTGGGGTACTGCGCCAGTAAGGCGAGATATCCTACCGAGGGGACACGCGAAAGTAAAAAGGAAAAAGTCGACGACGGACGAATAAAAATTTCGTCAGGTGGTGATTTAGAGAAAAATCTGGTATATTGAAAATAATATCACTTTTCCGTCGTCATGCCGGACCGGGATCCGGTATCCACATCAAGGACAACACGAGAAGGAGTAAATCTGATACATTTGGAAAAATTATAAATATTCGGGCGATTAGCTCAGTTGGTAGAGCAGCGCATTTACACTGCGAAGGTCAGGGGTTCAAATCCCTTATCGCCCACAAATAAAATCATCCCGAAGGGTGATTTTTTTTGCGTGTGATAAGCAAAAGACGGCGCGGCTCACTTACTAAAATATGGATGTAAATTTTTATTCACATGCGCAAATTTGCATCCATCGATAAAATTTCCTTTATTGTAGGAATAAAAAATCGGTTGTAAATTCTAGCATATGCTAGAATTTACAACCGACGAGTTTGGAATGAAATGAACAGATATTTTTGAAATTTTTCGGTTTTCTTTTTTTGTCGATTATATTTTTACCACTCTCGTGTTATTATATAGTCATGAAGAAGTTTCTCACTTTTCCTCTTCCATTTTGGGCAGTCGCGTTCCTTGTCGTTGGCATGGGCCTTGGGATGTTTGCGATCTTTGCTTCCGCGCGTCCGACGGTGCTCAATTATTCTTTATCGCTGCCATCGGCCGAGAAAAAAAGCGTCCCGGTTTTTTCCTATGGAGAACAGCCGGCGCTTTCCGATCCGGATTTCTTTAAAAAAGTTAGGGGCGATATGCTGGAACAAAAGACGAGCTTCATCGAAGCGGATCTTTCACAGATGAAACTTTACGTATACAAAGCGGGCGTGTCTGTAGCCGAATTTCCGATCCTCACGAAGGGGAAGGAAGGCTCCTGGTGGGAAACTCCGGCCGGAATTTATAAGATCGCGAGCAAGGAGAAGAATCATTTTTCCACGTTCGGACACGTATACCAGCCTTGGAGTATGGCGTTTCAAGGCAACTTTTTTATCCACGGCTGGCCTTACTATTCAGACGGCACGCCGGTTGCCTCAACATATTCCGGAGGCTGCATCCGTCTTTCTGATGAAAGCGCGCAAGCCCTTTTTGAAATGGCGACGGTCGGAATGCCGGTCCTTGTTTTCAAAGAGGAGTTCTCTCCCGACACTTTTGTCTACCAGTCCAGCGTACCCGAAATGACGGCTGAAAAATATTTGGCCGCCGACATCGGTAACAACTTCGTATTTTTAGGAAAAGGGCAGTCGGAGCGAATTCCCTTATCATCCTTCGATACCGTTCTTGGTGCGCTGGTCGCTACTGACTATATCAATATCGAAAAAAATATCTCCCTGAATGCGGACGCGTATGAAGGCGTTTCAAGCAGCCGCCTGCACCAAGGAGAGATCACGACGCCGTTCGATCTGCTTCACCTTTCGCTCCGGCAATCCGATCCTGCACCGATCCGAATTTTTGCCAATTATCTTACGGAAAAAAGATTCGTTTCGCTTATGAAAGAAAAAGCGGGGGCCCTCGGCATGAAAGATACCGTGTTCTCTTTTTTGAACGATTCCTCTTATACGAGCCCGGAAGATCTTTTTTATCTCTCGAAATATATTTATCACAATCGAAGATTCATTTTTGATATCAGTGCCGGAAGAAGAACGAACAGCGCCTATTCCAAATCTGAGTTTGCCGACATACCGAATCGCAATCTCTTTGAGGGAGATCCTGATTTTGTCGGAGGAAAAGCCATCACCCACGCGAATGGAAGCCAGAGTTTTTTCGGCGTATTTGAAATACGAGTGAAAATGGAAACTCGCCCAATTTTTGTTTACCTCGGCAACTCAATGAATGCGAAAGAGGAAGCGGCGGAGATCATACAATATGTCCGCTCGCAATATAAATAACCTCCCCCAGATACGTCGTTTTGGTGTGTTAAACGATTATTGAGCGAGGGACAGCTCTCTTTTTGATTTCAGGAAAAACCATCCGATGGACCCGAAGGTCGTTATCGGCGCGAGCCAAGGCGGGACATGAATTCCAAATGCCTCGCTTGTCATGATAAGTCCGAGAAAAAGCACGGAATACATCGCACCGTTCTTCAGGTAGATGTATTTTTTCACATTCTCAATATTGTTTACCGTAAAATATCGAACGATGAGCGCGCCAAAGCCGTTGCCGAGAAGAATGAGGGGAATAGAGAAGGTAAAAGCAAAAGCTCCCAAAACGCCATCGATGGAAAAAGTGGAATCGATCACCTCCAAATATACGATCTTGCTGACATCGGAAAGCGACCCTTTATTTCGCAGCAGCTCTTCTTCGCCTTTTTCGGCCTGCTGTTTGAATCCGTGAGTGATGAAGAACGCCGATGAGCCGACAACCGCCCCGAAAGCCATCATGGGATTGATCTTTATCGCAAACCATACGATACCCGAGAGGATGATCGATACCACGGCATAAAACCACAATCCATTCGTATGGAAGAATTTTTCTCCGGGAAGTCCGTAACTTTTCTGCTCAAGAAAGAGCCAATGCAGAAACAAGAAGAGCAGAAAAATTCCTCCGCCGGCAAGCAGTATCGGAGCCGCCGTTTCGATGGCCGCTTTTGCCGATGTGTTGTTTTGAAACATCGCGAAAAACGTTTCGGCCGGGCCGACTCCCGGAGTTGCGAGCCAAAGGATCAGCCACGGCAGCACGCCTCGTACCACAAAAACGCCGAAGAAAAGTCCCCATGTCAGAAACCATCTGCGCGCCTTTTTTCCGACCGTTTGCAACACATCGGCATTGATGATCGCATTATCGAAGCTGCTTATTCCTTCGAATAAAGCGAGCCCTATGATAATAAGAATAGCAGAAAAGATTTCCATAGATCAAATGAAACAAAATTAAATGTAAAAAATCTGAAGTTATGCTTGTGCCGCTTGAGCGGTCGGTGCGCCGTTTATCACGGACAGTAATTCGGCCCTTTTTTCTTCCATCATTTCTTTCGTCTTTGCTTCGACGTTCAAACGCAAGAGGGGTTCCGTGTTGGATGATCGGACATTAAACCACCAGAGAGTACCTCCGGAAGGGTCCGGATATGATATCTTGATCCCGTCAATTTCGATGAGCGCGCCGTCTTTGTACTTCTCTTTCAGTTTCGCCATGATCCCGGGCGCGTCCGCCACGGTGCTGTTTACTTCGCCAGAATGATGATATTTTTTAATTTCCGCGATGAGTTCGGAAAGTTTCTTTCCCGTCTTTGCCATATGATTCATAAGGAAGATCGCCGCGAGCGTGCTCATTTCAGCAAAAGAATTCTCGCGGAAATAATAGTGTCCGGAAAGCTCTCCCGCCATGGCGGCGGTGTCGCCGCGCATCTGCTTTTTTATTTTGGCATGTCCGACCATGCATTCTTTTGCGATCCCGCCATTTTTCTCGATCTCTTCTTTAACGCTCATTGAAGACCGGAGATCGTAATAGATAACCGCCTTCGGGTATTTTACAAGCACCGGAGCGCTGATAAGACCGGTTATGAGATCCATCGGAACAGCTGCCCCCGTTTCGTCCACGAAACCGATGCGATCGGCATCTCCATCGTAGGCGATCCCGAGATCTGCGCCTTCTTCCGTAACTTTTTTTCGAAGCTCTTCCAGTGTTTCCGTTTTTTGAGGGTTGGCTTCATGACATTCGAACGGATGATCCGGATCGCAATTTATGGTTGAAAATGAGACCTTTCCGCCGGATTTTTTGTAAATGGGAAGCTCAAGGATACCCATGGCATTCGCCGCATCGATCACCACTTTATATTTTTTATCTCCGAGGTCCCAGAACGAAGCGATTCGGTCTTCATATCGGCCTCTGACATCAGTCGGTATGTTCATACCGTGTATCAGGAGTCTTTTCCATTCACCTTTTTCCGCTAAAGCCTGAATGTCTTTGAGCCCGGTATCTTCGCCGATCGGGATCGCATCGCTTTTTGTGATCTTAAACCCGTTCCAATTCACCGGATTGTGAGAAGCCGTTATGGTAACGCTGCCGTCAACTCCCGATTGGCGCGAAGTAAAATAGACGAGCGGGGTCTGTGCCGGACCGAGGTCCAGAACATTAGATCCTCCCTCGCTGATTCCTTTGCAGAGTGCTGTGAAGAGCACGTTTGAAGACGGGCGCGTATCGCGTCCGACAGCAATATTTTTCGCTTTCAGGTATACCGCCGCGGCGCGGCCGATCGAATAAGCGGCTCTTTCATCCAGCTCATCGGGATATATACCCCGGACATCGTATGCTTTGAATATTTTTGTGTTCATAGAGATACAGTATAGCATTATGAAGTATCAGGGGAAAGTATCAGTATCAGGAATAAATGGCATATCAACTCCTTTTCTTTGTCGAAAAAAGGAGATATGATTTAAGTATATTATTCGTATCTTTTTTTGTATGGCAAAAAATACAATACGTAAAGCGATATTGCCGGTAGCTGGATTCGGTACAAGATTTCTTCCTGCCACCAAAGCTCAGCCGAAAGAAATGCTTCCGGTCGTCGATAAGCCCGTCGTTCAATATATTGTGGAAGAACTGGTTGCGTCGGGGATCGAGGACATAATCTTCGTCACAGGACGCGGCAAACGCGCCATCGAGGATCATTTCGATATTTCATACGAACTCGAAGATACGCTGGTCCAGAAACAAAAACATGAGCTTGTGAAAGCGGTGCAGGACATTCCCAATCTGGCGAGGTTTACGTTTGTACGGCAGAAAACCGCGAAGGGCGACGGCGACGCGATCAATCAGGCGGCGCATTTAATCGGCAAAGACGAAGCGGTGATCGTGGTTTTCGGCGATTGTCTGTATGACAGCAAAACACCCAACTCAAAACAGCTCATCAAAGCCTATGATACCTATAACGCTCCGATCATCGGCCTGGCGGAAGTTCCGATGAACGAGGTTTCAAAATTCGGCGTGATCGACGGCAAACAGGTGGACAAAAAGATCTGGAAAATAAAAAGTTTTGTCGAGAAGCCGAAAAAAGAGGAAGCGCCGTCAAATATCGTCGTCCCCGGAAAATATATCCTCACTCCCGAAGTTTTCAAACGCCTCGGAAAACTCAAAGAATGGAAGTCGGGAGAACAGCGGCTCGCCGATGTGTTTGATGCCATGCTGCAAGAAGGCAAGCCGCTCTACGGCTGCATGCTCGACGGGGAATGGCTCGATACGGGAGACAAATTCAATTTCGTAAAAGCGACGATACATCTCGGAATGAAGCACCCCGAGATCGGCGAAAAACTTCGCGAATATATTCGAAATTTGCAGATAAAATAAACCAATCACATGTCCAGACAAGAAGATTTTTCAACAGAATCAGCAGAACGGATCCCTGATCCGAGACCCGCCGAGAAAGGTCGGGAACGCATGGAAAGAGCTCGGAATATAGTAAAGGAAGGAGGTTACGATAAGGCCATCGCCATTCTTAAAGAAGAAGGTCTTCTTGAGACTGTCATTCAAGAAACAAAAAAGAAATATCTGGAAGAAGATTCGCCTCACTACGAGAGCGGTTTGGCGTCCGCCAAATTTTTGACCGATGAAGATTGGCAGTTGATCGCTTCCATGGACATTTTTGATCCCGAAACGGTCGAGCACGAAATACGCGTATTCAATCTCGCTCATGATCACTTGGAAAAGGCGGCATTCGTCCCCGTCAAAAAAAAGAACGTGGAAGGCAACGAGTACGAAGCGGGATACGGCTTGTCGCTCGATGAGGTGTTCGAGCACGAAGGAGTTCTTAAAGAACATTTTTTGCGCGCAGCCCTTCATCATGACATCGGAAAGATGGACGTGCCTCCCTCGGTACTTATGAATCGTACCACCGACGAAGACTGGAAACACATTATCAGTTTGCGCATCGGTTTGGGTGATGCTTCGCTTTCTCAAACGCTTTCCGAAACGCTCGGCGTCGACGCGGATCAAATGTTTCAGGGGTCAGAAGGACGCGCAGATTTTGAGGAAAAGATCGCCGCTCTCATGAAAGAAAAGAATTTCCGCGCAAAGGACATTATTCCTCTGCGGTATGCGCTTTCGGAGAGGGAAGCGGACGAACTTGCGGAAAAAGGATTTCCTCCCGACAGTACCTTGGCCGACATCATTCGCGTGCACGAAGAACGATCGGGCGATATTTTGCGAAAAGCGGGTTTTGCGACCGAAGCCGAACTTGCCGAAAACCATCACAATTACCGCGCCCATGATCTTCGCGACAGCAAGGATATCAACAAACCTATCTCCATCGGAACGCTGGTACTCAACGTCTGCCTTGCCGATGTTTTGCATATTGCGGACGTGGAACAAGCAATGCAAGCCAAACGCGCTTATAAACGCGCGCTCGGGCCTTTTGAAACATGGTCAACGATCTGTGAATTGGCGGAGCAGGGAAAAGTATCAAAAGAAGCTGCCTATCTGTGGATCAAAGCGGAGATCGACGAAAAGGGCAAGGAAGCCTATGCAAACACAAAAGAAGAGCAGCCCGGCAGACAAGAACACGTTGAACGTTTTTTGCTTGCGGAGGAAGATGCCGTGTGGAAAAATTTGGACGAGCTCGGATACGGGGCTGGCTCAGGAAAAGAGAAGGGAAGGAAATCTGATTGAAACTGGATGGTTAAATACTCAAACCCTGTCGCCGGTTCGGGGTTGTACCCCGAACCGAAACGTTTGTGTATCTCACCATAATTAGTGTTATCGAGAAACCGTGATTTCTTACAAAGGTTTCGGACCGGGGTGCAACCCCAGTCCGGGCGACTAAATAAAGTGCGGCAATATAAGAAAAGGGGAAGCGTCTTAGTACTTCCGCTTTCTTAATTTGACTTATTACGTCGTTTATGCTATTATACACATATGGAAAGAAAATCATATGTTAATGGTGCTGAAACCGTGGATTTGAAAGCAAAGGCGCTGCTTGTTTTTGACTTGATCTCAAGAACGCTCTATTGCTCTCTTTTTTCCAAAGAAGAGACTAAGGATGGATAAAACCATCCTTTTTTGTTAGGCTGAAAATATGAGATCAGAGATCCCCGGCATTCAGATCCTTTATGAGGATGAAACCCTGCTCGCGCTTTATAAGCCGGCGGGGCTCATTGTGCATTCCGATGGAAGAACAAAAGAACCCTCGCTCTCCGACTGGCTGATGGAAAAATATCCGGATATAAAAAAAGTGGGTGAACCATGGCGTGCGACGAACGGCGAGATAATTTGGCGTCCCGGGATCGTCCATCGTCTTGATCGGGATACTTCGGGAGCCATTCTTATCGCCAAGACGCCAGAAGCTTTCGAATATTTAAAAAAACAGTTTCAGGAAAGGCGAGTAAAAAAAACCTATCGCGCTTTCGTCTACGGGATCATCAAGCCCGTTTTCGTCAAAGGCTTCGGCGAAGCCAAGGAGGCCCTTCAGGTGATCGATAAGCCGATCGGACGAAGCCGCAATGATTTTCGAAAATGGTCGGCTGAGTACGGCGCTCGCGGAGACAAAAGGGAAGCGGTCACCACCTACAAGACGCTCGCGAGAGGGAATGAGGCGACCTACATCGAA
This sequence comes from Minisyncoccota bacterium, assembly GCA_023229825.1. GTDB lineage: Bacteria > Patescibacteriota > Minisyncoccia > Phycocordibacterales > CAIJYI01 > CAIJYI01. Next base: position 54,275 of record JALNYN010000006.1, on the reverse strand, counting down.
GCGTATCCGGAAACGGGGCGTACCCATCAAATTCGAGTTCACATGAAAGCCGTCGGACATCCGGTCGTTCACGATACGCTTTATGCGCCAAAAGGAAAGGAAATCCTCGGTTTTAAACGGCTCGCCCTTCACTCGTTTTCCATCGATGTCGTAACTCCCTCCCATCAAGTCCTGCATATCGAAGCGCCGCTGCCTCAAGATTTCAAAAATGCCGAAAAGATTCTTAAAGAATAAAATCGTTGCTTGTCGTCGTTGTGTCGTGACTTTATAGACTTTATAGACCTTACAGACTCGTAAACTATTGCGTAAAATCGAACTTTATGCTACATTAGTGTCACCGTAAAAAATATTAAAAACATGGCACAGATCGCAAAAAATTTCACATCAGTGAAGATATCCGAAAGGAAAAAACTTGATATGCGCGCAGGCGACACCGTTCGCGTGTTTGTGAAGATCAAGGAAATAGGAAAAGACAAAAAAGACCGAACCCGCCTTCAGGCTTTTGAAGGATTGGTACTGGCACGAAAACACGGCACGGAGCCGGGCGCCACTTTCACGGTTCGAAAAGTAACCGGAGGAGTCGGTGTTGAAAGAATTTTTCCGCTCTTTTCTCCCGTTCTCGACAAGATCGAGATCGTCCGCCGCACCAAAACCCGCCGATCCAAACTCTATTATATCCGCGAGAAAGTCGCCCGCGAGGTCCGCAGAAAAATGCGAAACGAGCGTATGGCCGGAGCGATCGTACCGGATGAAGAGGAAGATGTCATGGATGTAGAGGAAAGAGAGATCGCCGACGACGCCAAAGCCGAAGAAGAAGGAAAGGTGGAAGAAGCAAAAGCCGAAGCGGAGGAAAAAGAATAAATTATATTCAAAAAACACCTCGCAAAATTTTTGCGAGGTGTTTTTGTAAAAATTAATTGGTATACGCTATGTACTTGAGGAAGGGAAATGTCTTTGATATAATAAGCAAATGGGGAATAGGGGACCAAAGCCGAAGGGAAATGTAAGGATCAAGTGGTCGACGAATTTTGCGTACGCAATGGGACTATTGGCGAGCGATGGATGTTTATCTGGCGATGGCAGGCACATCATATTTACTTCAAAAGATCGTGAACAAGCGGAAAATTTTCGAAAAGCCCTTAACATAACATATAAACTTGGGAAAAAGGCGAGCGGAGCTACACTCGAAAAGAAATATTTTCTCGTCCAATTTTGCGATGTACTTTTTTATGAATATCTGTTGAGTATTGGTTTTACTCCAAACAAGTCAAAAACGATTGGAGAGATACAAATTCCTGAGGAGTATTTTTTTGATTTCTTACGTGGCTCGTTTGATGGAGATGGTTCCTTTCATTCCTATTATGATCCGCGTTGGAAATCAAGTTTCATGTTTTATACAATATTTGTATCTGCGAGTAAAAAACATATCGATTGGTTAAGGAACGAAATATATAAACGCTTAAAAATACAAGGACATATTACCCATGGTAAAACTGCGTCGGTGTACCAGCTGAAGTATGCCAAGGCGGACTCTTCCAAAATTTTGAAAAGTATGTATAATGGAGATGAAGCTATTTGCTTGAGCCGAAAACGGCAAAAAGTGGAAAAAGCTTTGGCTCTTGTAGGAAAGAAATTAACTACTTGACAAAAACGCCCAGGTGTCGTAATTGGTAGCCGAGTATCCTTGAGGTGGATATGCCGCAAGGCGTGGAGGTTCAAGTCCTCTCCTGGGCACCATTAAAAAAAGACCCTTTGCCGGGTCTTTTTTTAATGGTGCCCAGGAAGCGAGTGATCCTAAATCACTCGCGTGAGGACTTGAAGCCTTTCTCCGTCATTTATGAGTTGGGGTAGGGGCCCCAACGAATAAATCGGAAAAGGGTACTGCGCCAGTAGGGCGAAAGATTCCTCTCCCGAGCACCAAATAAAAAGTTCCGCAGAACTGCGGAACTTTTTGGTCCGAACGGAAATTGACAAAAATTGTAAATATGCTATTATGGTTGTAGATAATTTTATCTGATTTTTGATTTTTTGAGGAGGTTTTCAAATGAAGATCTGGAAAGGGGTGGTCACACACCCGCAACCGCACGATGATGAGATAAAACAAATGTTTCTCTTTCGTGATTATGGGGATGAAAAATATCCGGGGATCAGGCAAGCGATAATTGATAGAAATGTGTTGTTTCTTCGCGAAGATCAATTTACAATGTCCCGAGAGGAGTATGAAAATAATGGGCAGTTGCTTCTCGGTGTTGGCGGCGGTGACTTTGATGAACATGCTACCGCGAATAATCATGGGCGGAAGGAAGGAGAATGCGGAGCAACGCTCGTTGCTCGCAAGCTCGGTGTTGATAAACTTCCCGAGTTAAAAAAAATTCTCCAATACACGCTGGCCGCCGACCTGAATTCTTTCACTCAATTATATGCTCCCGAGTTGGAATCGTTCCGCAAATCCAACCCTGCATTATTCAGGAAGTTGGCTGCAGATATCGCGATGCTTCGAAGTGTTGATCCGGATACGACGGTGAAGCTGATACATGAAAAACATCCGGACGACCCTTGGGTTGCCATAGAGTGGGACTTCACGGCGATCGAAGCGAAACTGGCGGAACAGCATGAATTCCATGTTGTTGCCCCGAAAGCGGCGAAAAGCGCCTGCGTTGAAAATTTTTCGGGCATTACTTTTAACTCAGTAGAATCCGATTGTCCGGTCATCGCAAAATATTTGCGTTCAAAAGAAGGAGGGCAGGCGGATGTGGTCGTTCAAAAAAGCCCGACCACAGGCCAGGTGCAAATATTTACGAACAACCAGGCTAAGATCAACACTGATGCCATTGCGAAACTTCTCCGGCTGTTAGAGCTGAAGCAGGCAAAAAAAGCGATCATTCTTTCCGAAGAAGAAACCGTTCGCGAGGGCACGCTCGAAAATGTTCCGGAGTGGTATTATTTTAAGAATGCCAGTATGCTGTTCAACGGAAGTCGAACAGCTCCGAACACCCCTGCGACCCAAATTCCGTTCAACGTCATCATAATGGCGATCCGTTTTGCTCTCTTGCGTCCGTGCAATAACAGCGAGATAAATGAGTTTGTCCGAAAATATCGCGTGTATTAACGCAGCTTATACCCCGCACGGATGCGGGGTATTATTTTTTTTCGTTTTTTGCTACGATAAACTTGTCGCTATTTTTCTATAAGCTATAAGCTCGTGCATGTCATTTAAATACTATTCAAAAAATTGCGAGATACGCCCGATTGAGCAAGCGGTTGTTTCTCTTGAGCGCATTGAGTACACGTATGGTTTCGGAGTCTACGAAGCGATCAGGGTTTCGAACGGGATCGTCTATTTTTTGGAACATCATATCGAACGCCTGCTCGGTTCCGCACTCATCATCGGATTGGAGCATAATTTTTCAGGTGAAAAATTACAGAAAGCCGTTCTTGATCTCGTAAAAATAACGGACGAAAAAACGTACAATCTGAAAGTTCTCCTTATCGGCGGGCCGAAAAAAGAAGATGCTTTTCTCTCCATACTTTGCTTTCATCCATTCTTTCCCGACAAGAAAATGTATCGCGATGGAGTGGATCTTTCCGTTACGTACTACGAACGTCTTTACCCGCACGCAAAAACGCTCAATATGCTGCAGAGTTATCTTTCGTACCGAGACGCACGCGGAAAGAATTGCTACGACTCTGCTCTTATCGATCGAAACGGCTGTATTACGGAAGGAACGCGAACGAATTTTTTTACGATAAAGGGAAATACCATTTACACGCCGCGCGAATCGCAAATACTGCTCGGTGTGACAAGAAAAGCCGTCCTTCATGTCGCTTTGCAGAATGGTTTTACTGTGGAAGAAAAAGATATCCGCCCCGAAGATTTGAAAGACTACGACGGCGTTTTCTTAACGAGCACTTCGTCAAAAATAGTGCCGATACGAAAAGTGGGGGATATTGTTTGTCCTCCGACATCGGAGGAACTCAAGCGGCTGATGAAATTGTTCGGCGATTTTTTGGACGAAAGCAACGGCGTTCTCTAAAACCGTTTTGATAATAATAGCATAAAGTGGATAACCGGTTAGCTTCGACCGGTTTTTTGTCGTATTATAAAAATATACTTATAATTTATTCATTAATTCATTATGATCAAAAAATATTTTGGTTCACCGGAGGGTTTGCTTATCTTTGGACTGGTCTTCATTAATGCCGTGACTGCCACCACGTTCATCATTATGGCCGGGGGGTAAAAAAAGAGATCGGCACAATAATTCGAAAACACTGGATTTTTTTTACAAAATCTGGTATAAGTGTGTAATCGAATATCGAAACATGGTGGCCATGGTGTAATGGTTAACACGGAGGTTTGTGGAACCTTCGATCTGGGTTCAATTCCCAGTGGCCACCCCATATAAAAACTCGCCTTTTTCAGGCGAGTTTTTATATGGGGTGCTTAAGCGATGAACTGTTTCATTCGCGTCTGGGAATTGAAAGTCGGAGCCATCCCCGAACATGGGGAGGCGAGACGGGTGAGGAAAGGGAAGGGACCCATTCCGTAAAACCTTCTTCTAATATTTTATGAGCAGTGAGCGAAATAAAATATTGAAAAGGTCTACTGTTCATGTAATGAAAGCGAAATTTTTTGAGTCGCAACTCAAAAAATATTTGTGACCTATTCCCAGTGGCCACCCCATAAAGAAATTTTTGTAGATCAAAAAAATAGAGTAAAGACATTCTGTTCTAACCTGTCGGTGTTTCTGATAAATTTTTTTGGTTACAAAAAGCCCCGTATACGACGGGGCTTTGGTTATGTCTACATTATTCTGTTTTTGCTTTCCATATTGCGAACACTGTTCCAATGGGGTGCTCAATGCTGATAGAGCTTGGTATAACTTGACCTGCCTGGTTTTCCACAACAATCAAGTATTGTTTCGGTGAGAAAATTTCATTCTCTCCGACCGTTTCAACAGACCACCTCAGCAAAATACTTTTTACTGTTCCGTGCCAGAGACGCTGATCACGTAGATATTCGGGAAAGCCGTATCGTGCAAGGTATTTTTTTCCTGCTGGCGTCATCTCCACCAACATGTCTTTGCTAGGGTGACGAAGTTTATTTGCACCATTTGCTATCACGAAAGTGCCGTCGTTTTCGATACCTAGCGTATTCCACGGAGCGACAGTTTCATAGCAGATTCTTTTATGCTTCGCATAAGAGCAGTTTTCCTGCCTGACTATCAAGGGTTTTTCACGAGCATACGTGGTGCCCGTAGGAGATAGAAATCCAATTATTATTAAAGCGAGAATGATATTATGCATCGTGTGTTCTCCTTTTCATCGTGAACATGACTGGAACAATATTAAACAAAAAATATCATAAAGGCAAGTAATGCGTGGCATACGACACTCTCTACTTAAAGCGCCTATCGCGCAAAAAAGCCGCTTCGGTAAGAGCGGCTTTTACAACGTTAATGATGATCTTCATGTGAATGTTCATGTTCGCTGTGATCGTGATCATGTCCGATCTTCCAATCTCCGCGTACGATGCGTATAGCAAGAACGCACAGCAGAAACAAAAGATAAAAGGCGATAATGAAAGCCATGATCCAATCGGCGGCGTACCAGTTCGTGATGGCGATGATCGCTGCGGAGGCGATGACTCCCGCTGAGACCCAGGCATCCGATAATGCGTGGAACAGCATTGAGTCGTGGCGAATATTGTGCTCATGTTTTGGGATCTTGTACATCATGAGGACGACAATTCCGTTTAAAACCAAACTTATTCCCGCCGTTAAACAGGTCCACCATCCGAGCACTTCTTGCGGGTCGAAAAATCGTTCGATCGCTTCGGAGAAAACCAGATAATCTCCAAAAAAAAGCAAGAGGAAAGAAACAAAAACCGCTGCTTTGGTCCATGGAAGTTCCATATCGGAGTAATGCTTGCTCACGATGAGTACGAGAGCTAACAACCCATACGTCGATCCATCAGCTATTCCATGCGCGGCATCACCGAACAAAGAAACGGAATTGGAAAGAAGATAGCGGACGGCGATCTCTATCGCTCCGGCAAAAAGTGAGAGCGTGAATGCGATCAGGTACAAGCGCAGTTCGCGGACGTGTGCGGTTTTTGCCGCTTGCGGGGGCGAATGGTTTTTTAGTGAGTGATGGCTATGGTCGCGCATTTTTCACCTCGATCTATAAAAGAATGTTCTGCTTATACCATATAGGGAGAACGTTATTCGGTCAACCTATTTGAAAAATATAAGAATGTGGTATACTGATGAAAGTACAAGGAGTTGTCTCCTCCTTTTTTACAAATTACGAGATATACACAATATATATGCATGAAGAAAAAAAAGTTGAAGAAACCAAACCTATAGATGTTGAGCATACGGTCGTCGAGGAGAACTCGAAAGAGCCTAAAGAGAAAGCCGTCACTTTGAAGATCGACACAAAAACAGCGATCGTCGTTGCTGCGCTTATTATTCTTGCTGCGCTCGGTTTTTATTATCGCGGATCTTTTATTGCTGCGACAGTGAACGGAACCCCCATCTCTCGATTTGCCGTGATGCAACAGGCTGAGAAACAGGACGGAAAAGCGATATTGGAAAATTTGATCGTAAAACAACTTATCAGAAGCGAAGCGATGAAAAAAAAGGTCAGGGTAACACCTGCTGATATTTCGGCAGAAATAACAAAACTCGAAGCGCAGCTCAAAGGACAGAATACCACCCTTGATCAGGCCCTTCTCGCTCAAGGAATGAGCCGGGCGACGCTCGAAGAACAGATCCTTCTTCAAAAGCAGGTAGAAAAATTAGTCTCGTCCAGCAGTACGGCCGTGACCGACGCAGAGGTGACCGCATACATCGCCGCCAACAAGATCACGATTCCGGCGGGTCAGGAGGCGACCACCCAAGAGCAAATAAAAAAGCAAATGGAACAGGACAAATTCAGCCGCGCAGCTCAAAAATATGTGGAAGATCTGAAAACAAGGGCATCCATTAAATATCTTATTAACTACTAATCCCGATCGCCGGTAAAAAACGTCCCAAGGGGCGTTTTTTTTTGCTTTGATCGAAAATCCAAAAATGTTCTTGACAAATATGACGGTTATGATATGGTAAGAAAAGATGTAATTTCACATCGATCAAATCAAACCGATAGGAGTTGTGATCATGTTACAAAGAAGACACGAAAGACACCAACGAGGCGGCGAGCATCATCAAAAACCGGTTAACCCTGCGGTTGAGTCGGGTAAGCGGAAATTGAGAGATGCTAAAGAGGCGGGCTATCGCATCGAAGAGCTATCCGAAAGGAAAACGCTTTCAGGGATCAAATTTTTGGAATACACGCTGACCAAAAATGGCCACGAAAACCTTACTGTTAAAGTCATGCTGGAAGAGAAAAAAGAAATCTCTTCAAGGGTGAGGGAAGGTAAAACCAAAAAAGATAATGGCGACAGGACCATGCAAGCCAAAAAAGCCGCACACAAAAAAGCTTTGAAGCAAAAAAGCCATGAGGCCACCAATCACCTGGCGGGTACCAGCACAAAAAGCAAAGACGGCTCGCCAAAGAATGCCGGTTTGGGTAAAAAGAACAAATAATTACATGGATCGTTGATCGAAATAAAAACAATCTGCCGCCTCGAAAGGGGCGGTTTTTTTGTTCAAATTTTCAATTCTCCATTTTCCATTTTCTATTTTCTACTTCCACCCACTCGATCGGTTTTTCCCCGTGCTTTTTCAGGTATTCATTTGTCTTGCTGAAATGTTTGCTTCCGAAAAAACCGTTGTATGCTGAAAAAGGAGAAGGGTGAGCCGCGGTTAAGACGAGGTGTTTTTCGTTGTCGATCCTTGCCCCCTTATCTTGCGCATATCTTCCCCAGAGAAGAAAGACCAGATGCTCTTTTTTGTCGGAAAGCGTTTGTATGACGGCATCGGTAAATTCTTCCCAGCCTTGATGCTGATGCGAACCGGGCGTATTGGCACGGACGGTGAGTGTTGCGTTTAAAAGTAAAATGCCTTGTTCCGCCCAATGCGTGAGATCGCCATTCGCGGGAATGGCTGCACCTGTGTCATCGTGAATTTCTTTGTAAATATTTTGAAGCGATGGGGGAACCGGAATTTTTTGATTCACGGAAAAACAAAGCCCGTTCGCCTGCTTTGGTCCGTGGTACGGATCTTGTCCGAGGATCACCGCTTTTACCCGGTCGAACGGACAGAGTTCAAAAGCCTGAAAAATAAATTTTGGCGGAGGATAGACCGTTTCATTTTCATACTCATTCCGTACGAAATCGACAAGCTCCGTAAAATACGGCTTATCAAATTCCGACGCGAGCGCCTTCTTCCAGCTTGATTCAATTCGTACTTGGGCTTTCATTCCTATTAAAATACCATTTTTTAACTTCGCCGGCAAAAAAAATGAATTTGACAAAAGTAAGTATACCTGCTATTCTTGGAACAGAAGTTAATTGAAAGTAGGGAGGTGTATTATGTATTTAGGTTTACCGGTCTTTGGAACGGTTGTTATTATCGCGTTTATCATGGTCGTATCTGTAGTCGTGTTGTATTTTGTTTGCTGCTATAACACGAACCGCACCAAGAAAAAAACGCTGCTCAAAATGTACCTGAAATTATTAGAGGAATGTTCCCTCGATGGTGAAGACTACTTGATACTGAGAATGGACGCGGAAGCAGCCGGTGTCGAGGACCTGCTCTATAAATTCGGACGAATATTTTTTTTACTGCCCTTGAAAGAGCTAAAGACGCTGGAAATTTTAACTCCAGACAAAGACCCATATGGTCTCCGGTGGGATATCGATGATATGCGGCGCAGAGAAATTCAAAAGAAAAGAAACCGCGAAAAACAAGAATGGTGAGAGAAGCAAGAGGGTTCCATACGGAACCCTCTTTTTTAGTGCTGTGGTGAGACACAAACGGACATCCCCGATACCGATACTTTTCCCTGATACTCGTATTGTCACAATCCTTGCGCCGTGATAATCTTCTCGCAGAGGTAACTTTTTTGTTATATAATTCGTTATCATAAGTACGTTAAAAGCTAAAAAAAGGGAGAAAAAATTATGTGTGGAATAGTTGGAGCAGTTCAAAAAAATACGAAAGCGATGCCTGTTTTGTTAAGCGGGCTTCGCGCTCTTGAATATCGCGGATATGATTCCGCGGGCGTTGCCGTTATCGAGAACGGCAAAATAGAATGCGTCAAATCGGTCGGAAAAGTGGCCGAGCTGGAAAAGAAGCTGAAAAAGAGAGAGCTGAACGGAGCCGTTGGGATCGCCCATACGAGATGGGCAACTCACGGAGTTCCTTCCGAAGCGAATGCACATCCTCATCTTTCGCATAACAACGAGGTGGCGGTGGTACACAACGGCATTATCGAGAATCATGAAAAATTGCGGACGCGCCTCGAATCGGAAGGATACAAATTCGTTTCAGACACCGATACGGAAGTGATCGCGCATCTCGTGCATCACTACTTGAATTTGAGCAAACAGAAAGACCTTTTCGAAGCTGTGGAAAAAGCGGTTCACGAACTCAAAGGTGCGTATGCCATTGCCGTCATCAGCGGGAGTGCACCCGATCGGATCGTCGCCGCACGTTTTGGAAGTCCGCTCGTCGTAGGTTTTGGCAATGAGAAGATGTTCGTGGCATCGGATGTTTCCGCACTCATCGATGAAACAAATCAGTTCACGTATCTCGAAGACGGCGATGTGGCGGAAATTTTCGCTGACAGCTGCGTCATACGCAATGCGAGCGGAAAACGCGTTGATCGTCCGATGATAACGAGCGAGATCTCGGCGGCGGATATGTCGCTTCACGGATTCCAGCATTATATGCAGAAGGAAATGTATGATCAGCCGCAGGCGATCAAGAGCACGATAGAACAAGCGATGAAAAAAGGGGAGATCGATGTGCGAGCATTCGGAGCCAAAGCATTATCGGTCTTCCGAAAAATATCTTCCATACAGATCATCGCATGCGGGACGAGCTATCATGCCGGACTTGCCGCAAGATATTGGATCGAACCGCTCGCGGACTTGCCGTGCAATGTTGATGTCGCCAGCGAGTATCGTTACCGGGAGCCGCGCTTTCGAAAAGGTACGCTCTACGTGTTCATATCGCAATCGGGAGAAACAGCCGATACTCTGGCCTGTCTCAACATGGTAAAGCGAGAAAGTCCGAATTCTCACACGCTCGCGATCTGCAATGTTCCCGAAAGTTCGCTTACTCGCGGAACAGATCTCGCGTTCTTAACCCGCGCTGGAAAAGAGATCGGTGTGGCATCCACAAAAGCCTTTACGACACAGTTGGTCGCTTTTCTTCTCCTGACGGTCGTACTCGGCCGCATCCGCCGCACGCTTCCGAAAGAGATCGATAAAAAGATCATGAAAGGGTTGCTTACTCTGCCGGAAAAAGTAGAAGAAGCGTTAGAGCTTGATTCGACTCTGCACAGACTTGCACCGAAATTCACGGAGAAGGAACATTGCCTGTTCCTTGGACGAGGCATTGAGTATCCGATCGCCCTCGAAGGCGCGCTCAAGCTGAAAGAAATTTCATACATACACGCGGAAGGGTATCAGGCGGGAGAATTGAAACACGGACCTTTGGCTCTCGTCGATGAGAACATGCCGGTCATTGCCGTGGCTCCGAACGACGCGCTCGCAGGGAAACTCCAATCCAATCTGAAAGAGGTCCGCGCCCGCAACGGAAAGCTGTTCATTTTCGCTTCGCCTGAAACCAAGATCGTCAAAGACGAAGGAACGGAAGTTATTCTTATTCCCGAAGTGGACGAACTTTTAGCTCCGATCGTGGCGGTCGTTCCGCTTCAGCTTTTTGCTTATCACGTGGCGGTTCAGCGAGGAAAAGACGTAGATAAACCGCGAAATCTTGCGAAATCGGTTACGGTGGAGTAACCTTAAGGGTGTTGGCCGGGTTATACCTGCTGACACCTTTTTATTTTGTCTTGCGCTGTCTCGATATAAAAAGATTCATGAACTATTCATTTAAAAATTGAACTATATATCCACGTCTATGAAAAAAATAGCAACCATCGGCGGAGGCACAGGAAGTTTCATGCTGCTCTCCGGTCTGAAAAAACACCCTCTTGAGATCGGCGCGATCGTTTCCATGGCGGACAACGGCGGTTCGGCGGGTGTCTTACGCGATGAACTCGGAGTGCTTCCTCCCGGCGACGTGCGCCAATGTCTCGTCGCGCTTTCCGAGGCTTCGGACGACATGCGCACGCTTATGAATTACCGTTTCACCGAAGGAGGACTCGCCGGACACAGCTTCGGAAATCTTTTTCTCTCCGCGCTTGAAAAAACGCATAAAAATTTTCTGGAAGGGATCGATACCGCGATGGAAATTTTAAATGTTAAAGGACGGGTCATTCCCGTGACGGGAAGCAAAGCCGAACTTCGGCTTGAACTTTCCGACGGCACATTCATCGAAGGAGAAGACAATATCGACCACGCGAAATTTCAGAAAACGGGCGTAAAAAAACTTCACTTCGCTTCTCCGGTCAAGGTCAATCCGATCGCGGTTCAAACGCTGAAAGAGGCTGATATCATCTCTATCGGCCCCGGAGATCTCTACGGATCGGTGCTTGCGAACCTCATCATCCCAGAGATCGCGCGCGCCATTCGCCAATCGTCCGCGCCCCTTATTTACAACGTTAATCTCACGAATAAAGCGGGGCAGACCGAAGGATATGATGTCGACGATTACGTCGATGCCATCGAAGAAGTGATCGGCCGCGGGCGCATCAATTTCGTAATGTACAACAGCAAGCAGCCAGCACCGAAACTTTTGAAAAAATACGAAGAACAAGAAGGGGAGGGATTCATGGTGAAATGGAATGAGGAGAAAAACCCCAAACGAACCTACCGTCTCGTGCAGGGCGATTTTCTAAAAAACGGCGAAGTAAAGCATACCAAAGGAGATCTGCTTGCGGCATCCCGTTCGTTCATCCGCCACGATTCAGAAAAACTCGCCAAAGCGATCATGCTCGTTTCCGAACTGCCGGAATACGAAAATATCCTCTTTTCGATAAAATAAAAAATTGAGACGACGGGGAACGAAGCCAGCGTGGATTCCGGGTCGTGGCCCGGAATGACCGTAATAATATTTTCACACTGTACCCGTCATTCCGGACTTGCTTGCCCTCCGTAGCCTTGGCGAAGGAGGGGTCGGAATCCATGTCGTTGTAAGAAACGCATTTTTTCGATCCTGCCAAAACTTGCAAAAAAAAGAGTTTTGTGGTACTATGCGGTCATGAAAGGAAAAAAGAACATTAATGCTGAATTCAACGAGGCTTTTACAACGGTTGAAGTGTTCATCGAATACTACAATAAAAATATTCCCGCAACATACCCCAAGGCGACAGAAAAAGCTCTAGCGGCGTTCCGCGTGAGCTATCCGGGGCTTTTTGAGAAAGGGGAATCGTGGTCAATAGATAAACATCGCAAACGGCTCATGGATTGGCTTACCTCGTATCACGAGGCTATCGAACAAAAATAACAAAAAAACCTCCGGCGTTCATCGCACGGAGGGTTTTTGTTTTAGTCCGTCATTCCGGGCCGCGACCCGGAATCCACGTCGGTTGAAACTACTAACGTGGATCCCGGGTCGTTGCCCGGGATGACGAAAATTTCTTATCAGACGCTGACTACCCTTACGCTCTTTGCCCCTCGCGTATCCTTTGTGAAAAGTCCGGATCATCAGCGTATTTTTCGGCAAAAGGATTGATCAGGTGCTTTTTTCTCGCTTCGGAGATCGGCAGGTTCGTATCTATCAGATCCAAAGCGTGAGCATATCTGTCGGCATTTTCCGGAAAAATAATTCGGTAATCGAAGGGCATTTTTCCCGGCAGGACGTTGTTGATATGGTCGACGATATTTTTAAAACAGGCGTTGGAAACAGAATGATAAAATTCCGGCGTTTGAGCAATAGCATTCGACCGTTTGAGCATGTCGCAAAAAAGCGCTTGAGATCTTTCTTTCGATAATTTCAACGGGTACAGAAAAACATTATCTTTGTGGTGGTCGGTCCGCAGTCTGACGACATCGCGTTCATCGGCGATCACATACATAATTTCAAATTGTCGGAAAAGACCTTTCATGGCCGAATAGCTTTCACCTCTTTTTTTACGTATCTCAATGGAGATGGCGATAAAAACATCGTCTTCAAATTCAAAAGACAAAAATGAATGTCCCGCACCTCGATATCCCGTGAAATGAACAAGAAAAAACCAGACCTTTTTCAGTTTGTCGAGGTCAAATTCACGGTCGTAATAGCTGACCGTATATTCCTTTGCGGTTTGATAAGAAACATGCCGTATGTTTCTGATAATAATTTTTCCGCTGGCCTTGAATTCCGCCGACGGTAATATTTTTTGGTCGGGACTCCAGTCGCGGTCAAGCGACGGGAGTTTTCGCAAGAGCCGGAAAGCGGCAATGAGTACGGCGAGCGCGCCGATCGCCAAAAGTATTTCAAAAAAAATAAAAAGCATGCAGTTTGATAATTCATCGTTTAGTATGTTCCTCCTTCGCCCCATTTCCTGTTCTCATTGATCTTCCATTTTTCGCGGAATGCTTTTTCCAGGTCCACATCGAAATAATTCGAGAGGTCGAGCAGATAATTCAGCACATCGGCAAATTCTCCTTCAAGGTGATGTTTCTCTCCTTTCTTGCTGTCCTTTCCGCCTTGTTCCCATTCTCCGCGGTAATCCCTCATCGCGCGCGTCAGTTCGCCGAGTTCCTCCACGAGACCGCTTAAAATGACCAGATGTGAATTTTTATCCCACCCGCGTTCGGCACAGATCGATTTCACATGCGCCTGCAGGTCGGCAAGGGTAGGGTCTTTTTTGAGCGTTATCATCTCTTCATTAAAACAAAAAGAGAGCACTTTGACCAGCAAAAAATGTGCAAAATATTGAATATTTCAAGCTATCCGCGTACTTTTTAGTACATTGTTGTTGACAAACATGAATAAATATAGTACATTTATATAAATTAAACCAATTGTTCATTATATTTTATCGGAGGTAAACAATGAAATCGTTAGGTACTGAGCTCTCCAGCTCAGAAAAGGAAGAAATTGAACGCCTCAGCGAAGAGAACGCTGCATTGCGCAAAAAGCTCGCTGAACGGGATCTGGAAATATATCGCCTGCAATGCGCCGAAAAGGGGCTCGATCCGATGACCAAGCTGCCACTTATGATCGGTTTCGAGAACAAATGTATTTCCGCGATGAAAAAATTCGAGGATACGAAAAAGGTTGCGCCGCTGACCCCCATTTATAATAAGGTGAAGCACGCTCGCGGCGGGACGAAGCACTGCATAGGCTATGTCGATTTGGATGGCGTTGCTTGGGCCAACAAAGCGTACGGGCATGAAGTCGGAGATAAGATCATAGAAGAGGCGGCCAATATTCTCAATCGGCGCCGCCGTCCCGAAGACCTTATCGTTCGCAGGCAAATGGGCGGCGATGAATTCCTTTTCCTTTTTTTAGGAACGGAAAACGAAGAAGCCGGAACTAAGCCTTTGCTTGATGCGCGCACCCACTTTGAGGAACTCATTGCCAGACGTTTTCCATACTTAGTCGGTAAGGTGAGCTTTTCATTCGCCGTTAAAATGGTGAATTCCGGAATGACGGAAGATCAAGTGAGAGAAGCCATCAATGAGGCAGATGCCAACACATTCGTATGGAAAGACCGCCGTAAAATGAGCCGAGTCGCGACGAACCTGCAAGGTGAAGAGTAAATAATAAAGGGGGTACAGTTCACATGACTGTACCCCTTTCTTTTTCTAAAAAAATAAGATATATTATACGCAGTATCAGGAATAAGTATCAGTATCAGGGATAAACGCGTTCGTCGTTCCCTGATACTGATACTAAACCCTGATACTCGTAACTCGCCTGGTTAGCTGTTTTGGCTGATTAGACAGAAAAACAAAACACATTGGAAATTGCCTGGTTAGCTCAGTTGGTAGAGCACGTCATTGGTAATGACGAGGTCCACAGTTCAATCCTGTGACCAGGCTCCCTGCTTCGCTAAAGCTACGCAGGGCAGGCCTTCGGGTTTTAGCGAATAACAAAAAAGTTTCGACACGAGTCGAAACTTTTTTGTTGTTTTTCGTGAAGCTATAAGCTATAACCTTCCGCCAGCGGGCGGATCCTCCCGCTGGAGGAAAAAACTAAAAACTCGTCTAAAATTTATTCCACAGCATCTGATTCGTGATCTCGTGGTGATAGACCACTTCGCTGGTTTTGACGATCGCGCCGAGTTCTTTCGGGCTGCGGTCGGCGGCATCCTGTTTGAATTTTACGTATTTTTCGTGAGCTCCTTCGCCCATGACGCCTTTCAGGAAATCGCTTGCTTTGTACAATTTTATTGCGTCGTTGATGTTGCCCGGCAGATAGCGCAGGCGGTCGCGTTTGCTTTCATCCTTTTTGAGCGGTTCGCCTTCGAGTGCCGTTTTTAGGATCGCAAAGGTTGCGATGTACGGATTCGCGTCAGGGGCGACTGATCGCACTTCGATGCGGGCGGTCTTTTTGTTTCCGGCGGGAATTCTGATCATGCTTCCGCGGTCCACCGAAGAAACTTTGATCTGATTCGGCGCTTCAAAGTGCGGGTCAAGCCGGCGATACGCATTTACGCTCGAATTAAGAACGAGAGAAAGCTCGGGCGCATGATTGAGTATGCGCGAAATGATGTCCCATGCGAAAGGGGAGAGTCCGTCCTCGCCGTCTTTTTTGTAAAAAATATTTTCGCCGCCCTTCGCAAAAGAAAGATTCATGTGCATGCCTGAGCCGTTGATGCCGGATACCGGTTTTGGAAGGAAGGTCGCGGTCATTCCCATATTCGCGGCGATCTGGCGGCAGATAAGTTTGTAGAGCTGAATGCGATCGCAGGCGCGCACGACATTAGCGTACGAGAAACAAAGTTCGAACTGTGACGGTGCGACTTCCGGATGATCTTTTTCATTCTGAAAACCCATCGCTCTTTGAGCTTCCGCTGCGGCGTCGATAAACATTTTCAATCGGTCTTTCGGAAGGGAATGGAAGTAACCGCCGGTCGAAATAATTTTGAACCCGTTCTCTTCGCTGAAATTCTGTTCAGCATTCAATCCGTCAACGAGGAAACCTTCGACCTCTGCCGCGAGATATGCGGTCAATCCTTTCTTTTTCAAGTCTTCGACGAGGTGTTCCAATCGCGAACGAAAATCGGATTCGTACGGTGTTTTGTCGCGATTCAAAACGCTGGCGAACATGATCACTTTTCCCGGTCCGAATACATCGGAAGGGAGCCAAAGAATGCTCGTCCAATCAACGGCGAGACGAAGATCGGATTCTTGCTGTGCGGTAAAACCTTTGATCGAAGAGCCGTCGAAAGTAAGATTATCCGCAGCGCCGAGAAAATACTGCTTGTCATAATCGAGCATATGAAAACGGCCCTCGATGTCGGAGAAACAGAGCGTCACCGCTTTCAAACGTTTTTCCTTCGTGAGATATTCGCGATATTCTTTCTCAAGATCTTCCGGCGACTCTTTTTCAGCCCGTTCCGCCGCTCGAAGGTTCATTTCTTCCAAGGTATCATAGGTGATCTCAAGGAAGTTTTTTAGCCCCGTAGATGGTAAAATGGTGTCTTTTGCCATATATTTTATGTTTATAAAATAAATAATAACTTAATTAAGTTAATTATACTCTTTTTTAATATAAAAAGCAAGATATTTAGTTAATTTTG
Organism: Minisyncoccota bacterium; assembly: GCA_023229825.1. Classification (GTDB taxonomy): domain Bacteria; phylum Patescibacteriota; class Minisyncoccia; order Phycocordibacterales; family CAIJYI01; genus CAIJYI01. Next base: position 37,523 of record JALNYN010000006.1, on the reverse strand, counting down.
TGTGAATAACCTAAAAAATGCCCATTTTTAGGGTTGGATTTTTAGTTGTCGTGCCCCTCCACCTCTTCAGAGGGGGAGGTTGGGAGGGGGTGCGTTTTCGTGCGCCGGTTCGGGGTTGCACCCCGAACCGAAACGTTTGGAATATCTTACTATAATTAGTGTTATCGAAAAAACGTGATTTCATACAAATGTTTCGGAGCGGGGTGCAACCCCGCTCCGGCGACCATGATATCCTCCAGCGGGCGGATCCTCCCGCTGGAGGATATCATAAATCCTCGTTTTATATAATTGCCTTCATCAAATCTTTATGTTATGACTAGGTCAGAATAACACACTCAAAATAGTTCCAAAGGAGGAACGTATGGACATTGAAATTTCAAAAGAAAAAGCATTCGCTGAAGGTTTGCTGCGATTTATCGACAGCTCTCCCACGCCATTTCATGCCGTCCGAGAAGCGAAAGCGCGGCTTCTATCCGCAGGTTTTCGCGAACTCAGAGAAACGGCTCCATGGCCGGTACTTCGAAGCCGCGAAAAATATTACGTGACGCGCGGCGGCAGTTCGCTCATCGCTTTTATCGTCGGAGAAGACATTCTGGAAAGAACGGGCTTTAAGATCATCGGCGCCCATACCGACAGCCCGACCTTGCGATTAAAACCGAACGCGCTTTACGATCATCACGGGTGCGCGCAGCTCGGCGTCGAACCGTATGGCGGCGGCGTCTGGAGGACGTGGCTCGACCGCGATCTCGCTATTGCAGGCCGCGTGGTTGTTCGAAAGGATGGAAAGCTGTTTTCTCGTCTTGTCGATCTGCGGGATATCGGACCGATCGGCAGCATTTCCGGTTTGGCAGTTCATCTCCAACGCGATGTGAATGAGAACGGCGCGATCAATAATCAAACCGATCTGCCCGCCACTATCGGGTTGGAAGGCGTTGAGCTTCGTGATCTCTATGACCTTTTCGCACCCGGGGAAGAAGTCATTTCGTTTTGCTTATCCCTCTGCGATACCCAGCTGGGCACTCTCGCAGGAATGAATGAAGAATTCGTCCGCGTCGGACGGCTGGATAATCTGGATTCCGTCTATCAGGCTCTTTCCGCGATCATCGACACCAAAGATCCGGAAACGACCGTCGTCGCCGCCTTTTGGGATCATGAGGAAGTGGGAAGCGCATCCGCGCAAGGCGCCGCAGGATCATTTCTTGGCGATGCACTGTCGCGCATGTATCAAATGAACGGCAAAGGATATTTTGAAAGCATCATAGCAAGATCATTCCTCATATCCTGCGATAACGCGCATGCCGTATTGCCGAACCACTCTGCAAAATATGAAGCGCGGCACGCACCTCGTATCGGCGGCGGTCCGGTGATCAAATACAACGCGAATTTGCGTTACGCAACCAGTGATCATTCCGCTGCGATCTTCGCGAATTTATGCGACATCGCCCGTGTGGAATATCAGAATTACGTGAATCGGTCAGACATGTCATGCGGTTCCACCATCGGATCGATCGTCGCTCCGAAGGTCGGCATTTTGACCGTCGACGTCGGAACCCCGCAATGGGCGATGCACAGCATCCGCGAACAAGCCGGAGTAAACGATATTTACGCCATGTATAAAGTGCTCAAAACATTTTATTCGCGGGGAAGAGAAGTAGTCGAAATTTTCGACGAATAGCCATTGCAGGCTCTCGCATTATGCGGGAGCCTTTTTTTATAGGACTTACGCACTCGGCGATCTGCTTGCCAAAATCTGCGATACTCGCGTCGACGTACCAATGTACGCCTTGCTCCGTTTCTCGATTTTGGCGGCGAATCCTTGCCCTTCCGTAGCTTTAGCGAAGGAGGGTCATCCAAGTGCGAAAGTCCTATGAAAATGGGAACGCCTCTCGCTTTTTTCCCAAAAATCTGCTATTCTGTTGTCATCGTAATCGTTCGTGTCATCGTCATCAGTTAAACGGAATCGGAATAAGCACTGAGCGGAAACAAGGACAGTCCTTAAGGAGGAGCGGTGAGCGACGGGGAAAGGACTGTCCTTGGTGTAGCGATCGTTGTTCAAGAGTGTCAGAAGGTCTGTAGTTATCAGTTCATCGTTTTTTTTGTCATAAGTCATCGTCATCAGTTAATAAATTGCGGGATCATCTAATGGTAGGATGCGACTCTCTGAAAGTCGTCATCTTGGTTCGAATCCAAGTCCCGCAGCACGCAAAAAATCGCCTTGCAAAGGAGACCCTTTTGCAAGGCGATTTTTTCGTAAATTAGTAGAGTACGGATTTTAAAAGAATTAAGTGTCTGTTTCGGATTTCTTAAATAAATAATGTTTGAACCCAATTTCAGCCATGAAAAGAGAACCTATTATAAATTTAACTAAAGATGAAGCAAAAAGATTTTTTCTTGAGTCTGAATCTTATTGCAATTTAGATTTACCAGAGTATTTTGATTTCAAAAAATTCTTAAAAGAAATTAGTAAATTTAAGGTAGGATTTAATATTTTAAATGCCCAAGGAGACACGACTTCATACTTTATTTACAACAATAAAGACGGTAGATATGCGTGGAGAAAATTTCAGCTCATACATCCAATTATTTATCTTAAACTGGTTGATGTCATTGTGGGTAACTGGCAACTTATTCAAAAACATTTTCAAGAAAACAAAGTTGATAAGTTAAAATATTGTCAAATTTTTAAAAAACAGAAAAGTCACAAAAAACAAAAAATGACTCAAATACTTTCATATTTAGAAGAGATCGAAAAAGACAGCATTAAGAAATCACTAAAATTTAAATATATATCAAAACTTGATATCGCGGATTGTTATCCTTCAGTTTATACTCATTCCATTGCGTGGGCTTTGCACACAAAAAAAATTGCTAAGGATAATATAAAAAACAACTTTCAAACAAAAGGTAAAAAAACGGATCTGCCATTAGTTGGAAATGATATAGATTTTTTGTTGCGTGCTACTCAAAATGGGCAAACTAATGGTATTCCTCAGGGTAGTGTGTTAATGGATTTTATCGCCGAAATTATCTTAACTCATATCGACAAGATACTAGGTGATAAATTAATCTGTGAAAAAATTACCGAATATGAAATTATAAGGTATCGTGATGACTACAGAATTTTTACAAAAGAACAAAATGATAACGAGAAAATTATAAAAATTTTATCTGAAATTTTGACTGACTTCAATTTTAAATTAAATACGAACAAGACAGAAATTGGCGAAGACATAACCCTGATGTCCATTAAAAAAGATAAATTAGATAACATAATTTATCATATCGGAACAGATAAGGAGATAGATGTTTATAAGCTTAAAAGGCTTTTGCTGGATGTTCTAAATATTTCAAAATCGTATCCTAACTCCGGTTTTATTTTAAAAATGCTTCAACATTTTAATCAGAGAAAATTTTATGAAAAAAAGAAGAAGTGGTACAAAAGAGAGGTTGAACTTCTTATAACCATTCTACTTAATATAGTTTCAAATAACCCAAGGTGTTTTGCTGTTGTTTGTGTGAGTCTATTTAATTTATTGCCAAAACTAGATAAAAAGCAACAAAAATATTATTCCGATAGTATTTACGAGAAACTTCTTAGTATGAACAATATTGGTCATAATGAGATTTGGTTACAAAGAAGTCTTTTTAAGGTAGATAAGACAAAAAACTATAAAGATAAGATTTGTTGTGTCATTTCCCAAATAGAGAAAAAAAGTATTTTTGGTAATCATTTCATAACGGATATTGATTTAATGGGTCTGTTGAATAATAATAACTTTATAAATAAAACTAAGTTAGTGAAAATATCGAAGATTCCTAAAACAAGTGAGGTTGATATTTTTGCTAATTCAGATTTAATGTAGGTATTCGGGATATTGATTGGTACCCACGATTCGTAATTTTATGGAAAATGAAGATATACAAATAATAAAGAAATTACTAGAAAAGCAAAAAAGAAATGATTTGCAAGATTTTCTTAATGGAGCAAAGAGTGAAGTTGAACAAACAGGACAATTTGGAAGTTACATGAATTCAGTAATTTCTTATTTCAATATATACCTACCATTAGATGCCTTTGTTAAAAGTAAAAGTATTAGTACTGAAGATAAAAAAATAATTTTAGATGCGGTTCTTGATTTGTATCCTCATGGCGACAATAGCATAGAAATTCAAGGAATATTTTTTCTCATAAGGAGAGATGATTCAAATATCAATGTTTTGGAAATGAACAAGAATGATTTAGAATTGGGAGAGCACGCAGAATTTGAAAAAAATATTGAAATACAATACAAATTTTTAAAAGAACAACTTGCAAAATCTCAAAAACTCTTTGACAAAGGAGATTATTCCGGCGTTTTGACTTGCGTAAGGTCTTCAATTGAAGCAGCAACCTTTGATATTTATAGGAGGATAACAGGTGAAGAAATATATGGTACAGGGTCTCTTGGTGAAGACTATAAAAAAGTAAAAAATTTATTGAACTTGGCACCAGAAAATAAAACTAATGCTCACGCAAAGAAACTAACATCCTCTCTCATAAGTATAATTGATTCAATAGACGAACTATCAAATCAAATGGGGGACAGACATGTTCAGAAAGTCATCCCCGAGAGACATCACGCTTTGTTGTGTTTAAATTCGGGCAGATCTGTCGTTGGGTTTCTATATTCAAGCTTAACTTTTCAATATAAAGAAAAAAATACGTTATACCGGGAAATTATAGATTTCTTATATGAAGGAACGAATCGATTCAAGCCTCGCGAATTTTTACTTGATCAACCCAAATTAAAATTTATTTTTAGTAGATGTGATGAATTCACAAAAGGGTTGATTAAAAAGAAACTTATATCAGAATTTGAGATTAATCATTTTAAAGACAATGATGTTTTTTTCAAAGTGTTGGAACTTTTGGGAAATGTTACAAAAAAAGATATTACTTTAGTACAAAATAAATGTTTAGGCAATAATCAGTGTGGACTTCCCGATGAATTTAAAGCAGATTTAGTTCTATTTTAAAAAATAGACAGACGATAAAATAGTTTGTGTACATAAAATATATGAAACCAATTGAAGCCAGACTACAAATAAGATACAAATGGGATCCAAATAATGCCAATGGCGTAGATTTTTCTGCATTTGGTGAATCTTTAATTGGAATCGACCATTTGTTCAAAAATTATATTAATGTTTTGCACATGAAGGGAGATGTGCAAATTCAAGCTGAAAGCGCGAGGGAAGGATCTGTTATTATAGATTTACTTATTCAATTGCACACAGTTGCTCCGTTTTTGGACTGGCAGGCGTATCGAGATTTTATGCAACTTGTCGGAGAAAAAATACCGACCTCGGATATGGTTTGGTCAAATGCCGAATTAATTCACAGATCGGTAAATGATTATGTAGCGAAAAACCCTGTTGATTTTGCTCTATTTAGCTATGCGTTTGTAAAATTATTCAAATGGGGATCACTGCAGAAAAATAAAATTACAATAGAACACGAAAAAAATGTTCTTCCTGTCAGGCATGCAAAAGGTTTATATAAGCTTGTTAAGGAACATCAGTATAAAAAAGTTTTATCTCCAATTATAAATGAATCGGTATCGGAGATGGGGATTTCCGCAAAACACAAAGAATCTTTCGTCATAGATTTGCGCAATTTTTCAAATTATTTAAGCGAAGATGAGCGTATCCTACCTGAATATAAAAATGGATTTTCATATAAATTTAAAGGAGAAATCGTTGGTCTTGAAAGTAGTAGAGGTGAACATTTAAGGTTTCGAGCGATCGATCTCCCTAGACCTTATCGACTATTAACTGCATATCCCGAATTCGGCAAGGAATCTCAGAACTATGTTGAATATTATAAAAAACCTGTTTTGATTACCGCAGAAATAACACGTAAATCGGAATATCATCGTCCGAAATTAAAAATCGAAGAAATAAAGGTTATACAAAAAACATTAAATTTGCAATAATTTTCGATTCAAATTTATATGAGAGAATTCGGGACAGGATTCATTCTAGTTTGAAACGCAACACTCACCAAACATTTCCCACGGCGCACGCCACTGCGTAATGGGGTATTTTACGCTTGGTGTTTCTTTTTGCTTTCCGATATAATGAAAAGAGTATATTAATCTTTTTGCATGAAACCAAAGTCCCGAGTTATCGCGAATAAACATTTTTCTCGCCAAAGTTCCCTTGAGAAGGCGCTGACGAACGTCAACGTCGCTTTTTTTCTTGCTGTGCGCGAAATAAAGCGTTCGAATTGGTGGACGACTTTGCTCATTATCTTTGTGATGATGATCACTTTTCTCAACATGGTCTTCGTGAGCGGTATCCTGATCGGACTCGTGGAAGGGTCCGTCGATAAACAGAAACAGCTCTATACCGGCGATGTCATCATCTCGCGTCTCCGTGAGAAGAACTATATTGAAAAAAGCCGAGAGATCTCACAGTACTTGCATTCGCTTCCTGAGGTCCGGGACGTTTCTTCAAGATACATCGAAGGAGGACTGATCGAAGCCAATTACAAAAATAAAGACCGAGCGACCGACATTACCGATAGCGCGTCCGCACTGATCGCCGGGATCGATCCGGAAAGCGAAGATGCGGTCACCGGATTAAGCAAGGTCGTTATAGAAGGGGAGTACTTAAGCCCCGGAGATTACGATAAGATACTCGTCGGTTCAAGCCTTCTCTATAAATATAACCCCATTGATACGCCGAGCATGAGGACCCTTCCGAACGTCGGAGTCGGAACGAAAGTGCGCCTCACGGTCGGAGGCTTCTCGAGGGAAGTGACCGTCAAGGGAATACTCAAAAGCAAGATCGGGGAAGTGGACAGCCGCGTCTTTATGACCGATGCCCAATTGCGGAATCTGATCGGACGCGGCGACCTTAATGTGGACGAGATCGCTGTTAAGGAGAAAAACGGGAGGCCGGAAACATCGGATCACATCAAAGATCACCTTTTGAATGCCGGCTATGATTCCGTCGCGAAGATACAGACCTCCGTCGAGGCTCAGCCGAAATTCCTGAAAGATATGAAGGCGACGTTCGGACTGCTCGGGAATCTCATCGGCGGCATCGGTATCGTTGTTGCGTCTATTACGATCTTTATCATTATTTTTGTGAATGCCATAACCCGGCGAAAGTTCATCGGTATCATGAAAGGCATCGGCATCCGGGCTCCTTCGATCGAGATGTCTTACGTGCTTCAGGCATGCTTCTACGGCATTATCGGTTCCGCGCTCGGTCTTATCGTCATTTTCGGATTTCTGAAACCTTATTTCGACGCGAATCCGATCAATTTCCCGTTCAGCGATGGCATCCTTTCTGTAACAGGGGGCGGGGTTGCGATCCGCGTTGTGGTTCTTATGATCTCAACGGTCATCGCAGGATATATTCCGGCAAAGATAGTTGTTCGCCAGAATACCTTAGACGCTATCCTTGGAAGATAATATGATCCATATCACCAATTTAAAGAAAACATATAAAACGCAAAGCGGAGAATATCCCGTGTTGAAAGGCATCGATTTTGATGTTGCGCCGGGTGAATTTGTTGCAATAACCGGCCGATCCGGATCGGGGAAAAGTACGCTTATGTATCAGATGGGGCTGCTTGATCGTCCGAACAGCGGTTCTGTAATGCTCGACGGTCTTGAAACCGTGGACCTTTCTCTGAGCGAACGTACCGAGCTTCGTCTGTCCGAACTCGGTTATGTCTTTCAGGATTACGCCCTGCTCCCTTCTCTTACCGCCATCGAAAATGTACTCGTCCCGCTTCTGATGCTCGGGTTCGAAATGGGACCGGCAAAACGAAAGGCTTTCGCAGCTCTCCGGAAACTCGGACTTGAACATAAAACAGAAAACCTTCCGAGCGCCCTTTCCGGAGGGGAACAGCAGCGCGTTTCGATCGCTCGAGCTATCGCCCGTGGCCCGAAGATCCTCTTTGCGGACGAACCTACGGCAAACCTCGATATTGAAACTTCGCGGGTGGTCCTCGACTCGTTCATGGAACTGAACAAAGACGGACAGACGATAGTTATGGTCACTCACGAGCAGGATTATGCCGCGCTTGCCGACCGAGTCGTGGTCTTATCTGACGGTCTTATTCATAAAGCCTAGGGAAATAGGAATTCGGAATTCGGGACAGTCACGTTTATCGGTCCCATTATAAAAAAGCGCCGCATAATAGCGGCGCCTAAATGTATCATCTTTCTTGATGCCTTTCTATAACGCGATCGATATATCCGACCGTGAAGATGAGCATGTCGTACAGAAAATGTACGACAATGGCGGTGATAAGACCGAAGTTGAACATGATCCAAAAGAAGAAAAATCCAATGAACCATGAGTTGAGATAACCGACTATTCCGAGATATTTATGTCCGTCGCGAAAATGTCCATTAGCGGTAACCATCGCCGCGCCGACGAACCAGCCGAGCGGATGGTAAAGAATACTTTCGATCCCTCCGAATGTCAAAAAATTGATAAATGGAGCCACAACGGTATCATAAAACCATTCAACGAGTCCGAATGAAAGAAAGTTCATCAACTGGGCGGTGGCTATCGCCGTAAAAAACATGAGCCATCTGAAGACGATCTCTTCGAAAAATCCCGCCACTACGCTTGTGATGGCTCCTTCTTTTAAATATCCTTCGGCTAACAGATTTTCAAGACGCTCGTTTCTCGTAATGACCACCGCTAGTCCGGTCGCGGTAAAAGCCCACAAAAAGATCGGCCATGAATTTAAAAGACCTTCAGAAAGCGAGCCCCCCCAGCTCCAAGTCTCAAGAAATTTGAAGGGAATAACCGTCGGAAAGAATAAGTTTATAAGTCCGATCAAACTTGAAACGAAAACGATATAAATTATATACTGAACAACATTCGCAGCAACATGGTCTATTTCGGACCTTATTTTAATGTTCAAGACAAACCTCCTTTGATAGAGAAGTGCAACTGATAAATATACTGCTATATATTTGATTAAATGTCAATGTCTAGCGGAATCGGGGTCAGGCACTCGTTCTTTTTGAAATCCGTGGACTAATTATTTCGAATCAGTGCGCGCACACATAAAAACGCCGGTTTCCCGGCGTTTGCTGCTATTGCTTGAAGTGCATGCCCTATAAAATAAATTTCTTTATTGTTATAATGAGAGAATATTACAAACGATAATCCATACGTCATGAAAAACCAAGAACATTCTTTAGAAGAGGTTATGGGAGAAAAAGTGGCGGAACGTGCGCCGAAAGAAGGATCGGTGGAAATGCCGGCGCAGAAACCGGAGATGGATACCACGGAACAGCAAGAAAGAATAAAACAAAAGATCGAAGCGATGAATTTTCCGTCGGAAACGCCGAAAACTGAAACAATGCGCGAACCTACTCGCTTGATCCCGAAAATGAGAACGGAAACCACGGAAAAACACGGTCTATGGAATTCCATCGCACGTTATTTTGAAGAGCGAAAACGCAAGCACGAAATTGGAGAGGCGGAGCGGTTTGATGAAAACGCTTTTTCAACGCTTGAGTATTTGCTTGAAGAGAGAAAGTCTGAAACGGTTTTGGGGGTAAAAATAGAAGATGTTTTGCAGGCGCTCGCCGGAGAGGACAGTCCGAAAGCGGAACAAATGAGAGAACGATATAAAACCGATATGGGATATTGGGAAGCGATTACCTTGAGTTATACTGGGGTTGACACTCCTTCGGCGAGAGAATGGAGGGAAAAGGTCATGAAAATGGGGGAAGAAGACAAAACATATAAAAAATTGGCGCAGGCCGCACTTGCCAGTTTGGCGGGGATAGAGAACGATCGGGCAAAAGAAATGCGAGAGCGGGGCACCAAACTGTGCGGTGATGCCGAACAAGAATACATCGGGGAAAGTTATCGCGGGATAAATAATGAAGAAGCAAACGCATGGAGAGAAAAGCTGATGGAAAAATACAAAGAGTTTCTTCCTCAAAAACAAAAATTAGATTTTGAAATGAAAGCATGTGATGAATCCGACAAAAAAGGATGGCAAACAATTTCAAGAGAAATTGACAAATTGCATGAAAAAAATCCGCATGTTAATGAGGCGCCGGATATGATCGCCGAAAGCTTGAGCGGCGTTCAAAGCGAAAAAACCGATGAAATGCTTTCTTGGTGTTTTGAAGAAATATTTAAAAAAGGTAATCAACATGAAAAAACTAATTATCTCGCATTTTCGGCTCTCACCGGCCGCAGTGACGATCTTGCGTTAAAACTGCTGGAGCGATCGCTTGAAGTTTTTCCCAGTAATTTCATTATGGAAAGCTTGGCGGGAAGGGACGATAAAAAAGCGTGGGAAATGAGAGAAGAATTCTTTCACCGTTACATGGAAGATCGCAGAAATATGCCAGGCGGCGGAAAGTATGATTCAAACGATATGCCCCACAATCTTGCCTCTCTCGCAAGAAGTTTGGCGGGTATCAAAACAAAAAAATCTGAAAAATGGAGAAGATCATTGCTTGAAAAAAAGCATAACGCGGGCGGTTTGGGGATACATAAAGTCGGGGTTGACAGAAGCGGCATCGCGCAAAGTTTTTTTGGAAACCCGAGAACGGTAGCGTATAAATTTTTGAAGAAAAATACCGTACCGGCATTGCATCTCCCCGAAATAGAATCAACGATGCCGATCATGGAGCAGATTTCCGCCGCCGAGTCGATTTTGGGGCATGAAAACGTTCGCGGACCTTGGAGTATGGGAATAAAAGCAGACATGGAAAAACTTCCGCCGATCCCATTCACCGCCGAAAAATTGGCGGAAGCGAAAGAACGCGGCGCGTACCTCAAATACCAAATGCCGGACGACGAACAAGGAAAACCGATGACGACGGAATATCTCATTGAACGTTTTGGGGAAAAATTGAAAGCGGAGGGCTACGGCGATATTGTACAAAATGCGGATCGGCACAAAGAGCGGGGAGAAAGCGTTTTTACGGAAGATTCTCCGCGAAAGGGCTGGTTCCTTGTGGAAACCAGGCCGGTTCCTTTCTCTTCCGGAAAAAGCGCGGTCGAACAGACGGAACTCATGATCGCTTATCTGAAGGATCATATTTTTGAAAGAGAAAAATTGCCGGAAGTGTACGAAAGCGCGGCCGAAGAATTTGAAAAACATAAAGGAGAGATATTGAAACTTCTCAACAAAGAAGAAACAAGAGTGGAAGGTTGCCGGATGCTTGAAGAACTCCGCATCACGAGGCTTCTTCGCCCGTGGCCGGTGGAACTCGTCATGGATCAGATCGCCGATTGGATGGCGAATAAAAAATATTTATATGAAGGCATGGATATACTCACCGGACGGCAAAGTCCGAACACCGGTCGTTTTACGACGATTACCGGATCCAATGACCTCAAAATGGGTTCCATGCTCGGTATCGGTCTCGGAAATCATACTGATTCAGCGCAAACGATAATTTCCAGGCCAAGGTAGGGAAATGGTCAGGTACGATTCTTTTCTGAAATGTATGGTGTGATCATTAAAATGGTGACGGTCCCCATTCCTGCAGCAATTGTTGTCTCCGCTTCATCGTATTTGTGATATAATGGGGTGGTATGAAAAATTCATCAATATATATTGTTCTCGCATCATTTGTTTTCGGTGCTCCGGTTTTTGCGGAGATGCCGCTTAAGATTTCGGCACCGACCATTCAACCGAAAACAACCATTATCGCACCGGTTCCGGTAAAAGTCGTCGCTCCTGCTGTTGCACCGATAGAAAAAGTTGAGCAAATGCCTGTCGACCCTTTGGAAAAACCGGCGGTGAGCATTCCGACGACGAATAAGATAATTATGCCGCCGGATGATTTCGGTAAAACTTCCATACCGGAAACTCCTTTGGAAAAAAACGCAATGTCTCCCGATCCGATCGATATACAACCGATGAATATACCGGCAATTCAAAAGACGGAAAGACCGCCCGATCCTTTAGAGAAAAATACCATGCCCGACGACCCGTTTGGCATGCAAACGGCGAGCCTTCGTTTGGTAAATGATATGACGAAAGCCGAGACGGTGTCGGAGCCGGGAAAACTGGAAAATGACGGTCCGCGCATCTTTAAAAATATTTCGGAAAAAGATTTGGAACAGCCGGAACTCGCAACTGTTTTTGCAAAAGAAGTAAAAACGGCAATGCCGGGAATAAAAAACATCACGCTTGAAGAAAAGACGGTTAAGGTCAAATATGAACGCGAGGCGGAAATTTTAGGTTTTGTTCCCGTGAAATATGAGATGATCGCGGAAGGAAATATTGAGACGGGAAAAGTGTCCGTGAAAAAACCATGGTGGCTTTTTTTCGCAAAAAATGACGTGCGAAAATTTGAGTCCGCCCTTAATGACTCCAAAGATACGGAAGGCGAGCTGAACCAGATCACACAACTCAAACTGCAAGCGGCGATGGATAGAAGAGCGAAAACAATAGAAACACTGAGCAACATTATGAAAAAAATATCACAGACGGAAGAGACCCTTGCGCAGAATATGAAGTAAAATATACTCGGGACAGTCACGTTTATTTTTTGACGGTGGCGTAGTGTTTTATACCCGACATTGAAAATTAATCAGAACACATTTTAAAAAACGTATGAATATGGAAAATAAAGCTTCTGGAGGATCAAAAAATGAAGATGTTTTTGGGGGAGAATTTACGGTTCGCGATCCTTCATCAATAGAAGATACTGATTTTGTTATCGATATCCCTTATTCCAAAAATCCGGAAGAAAAAAATTTTGCTTTGAAGGACGCGGTCGAAGCAAAAGTAAAGGAATATCTGGAGATCGAAAGAAAACTGGATTTTTATGAAAAAGAACTGACGGAGCACGGTCTGGATTTTTTGGCTACGCTGAGCGATGACCAAGTTCAAGAGATGACAAAACTCGCATCTTCTCCTCTCGCTATACAGGCGCGCTCCGATCGTTTTGATGTTGAATCAACAAGAAGAATGCTGGAAATGACGGGAGGAATGTCAAAAGAAAAAGTCGACGCCACCGTCCAAAAGACACATTTTGAAAATCTAATAAAAAAGGCGATGGACGTTGTACAAAAAGAGCAAGCAGAGAAAGACGAACAAGGATCAATGCATTTGGAGGACCAAAAAAAGATCGCTGATTTGCGCAAGGCCTTAGATCTTCCCGAATCACCGCAGGACGAAAAGAAATAATCTCAGTAACGTTTTATTTTTAAATCTCATTTCTGATCTATTTCACAGATACAATTAAAAACGCCGGTTTCCCGGCGTTTTGCTGCTATTGCTTCACAAGATCTATCAGATAACCGACATCGTTTTCCACCACATCCGGCAGGGCTCTCAACGCCTCTCCGCAAACGGGATTGAAAATATCACCGTCATAGGTAAACATTGATGTGGATTCCGACTGGCCGTTCTCATTCCAATGTCTTGAAAATTTTTCTACTTTTGACCTCATGATTACCGGCTCGATAAAGTTCCAGTTGACGTCTTTCGCCGTATAAATATATACGGACTGAACTTCTTCCGTTGCGTGGGAAGTTTTTGTTGCGATAACCGCGATCTCTCTTCTCATGCCCGGTCCGCTGTTTATTTCATAGGCGACGACGCATTGTCCGTCATTTCCCGTGAAAGTAAAATAATATTCGCCCCTCGTATCTTTATTGGGTTTTACGATTGGGTTGGTGTGATACCAAGTTGGCGCGGCAACGGCTTCATGTACGCAAGAAAACAGTATGGCAAGCAACAAAGCTAAAATTATTCTCATTTTTCCCTCCGGATCAAATTTCAAAAATTATCCGAACACATTGTATCATAAGCGAGCAATGGGGAAAAGCGAGGAGGAATTCGGTCAAGCATACTGTGTTTCGGCTCCGAAATTTATCCACTTTTTCGCTTGACCTCTCATGAGATTATCTTATACTGAGAGTATAAGTGTTTTCTAACGCATTTGTTCTTTAAAGCTTATCGGACTTTCTTCCAATAACAATTACTCGTCCGAACCCGTCTTTATGGCGGGTTTTCTTTTGATGGTGTTTGTACTTATACCATCTCCAGTAAACCTATTTCAGTTGTCATTCCAGCCCGCGAGCGGGAATCCACGTCTGTCGTTACTCCCCGTGGATCCCGGGTCCCGGCCCGGGATGACGAATGGTATTATAGTGTTCTCATTTTTGCATTTTTCTTTTCAAAATGCTTTAATACGAGCGGTGTTGCGATCTTCAGCAGATCGCGGTTCATTCGGAAGACGAGGTAAATAAAATGGCTGAAAATGAAAAGTACGAGATAAAGGTTACGACCTGTCCGGAATGCGGGGAAACAAAAGTATCGTTTCCTTGGGTGCCTATGGGGCACGGTATAAGCATGCAATCGGGGTGGCCTTCTTATTGCGCCTGCGACAGGGCAAGATCCCAAGAAGCGCAGAAAAAACTCGATAAGGAATTTTCCGAGCGCCATCCTGAGATCGAACATACGCCGTTTTGGGAAGGTCCAAACCCTTACCAAGAGCTTGGCGATCAGTCGAGAGAGCTGTTTCAAGGCAAAGAAGGTCAAAATTTTGAGATCAAAGTGAGTTCTTGCGAGATATGCGGAATGAATAACGTGATCTATCCGCTCGTTGAAGTTTCTCCCGGCAATTTTATGAAAGCCGGCGAAGACGTTTTTTGCAGCTGCGAGGAGATCTGGCGCAAGATAGGCGCCGCGTATGCCGAAGCCGCAAAAAGAGGGAGGATCGTAATCTTACGATCAGGCTATACGATTTTTTCGACACAACAACAAACCGCCCGGGTCTTTGACGCGGGCGGTTATTTTTGAGAAAGTGGTAGGTGTTTAAAAAGAGAGGTCGACAGGTTCTTATGAAACAGTGTCCTTATTCTTATTGTTTGAGACGAGATGATATGGTATTCTAAAACGAACATTGCAATTATTCATAATCATATATTTTTATGGAAAACATGGAAAAAGATTTGGACTTTGAAGAACAGGGAGTAAAAGCTCTTGAGGAAAATAATTACGAGCAAGCCTTTGATCTTTTCAGGAAACACGAAGCTTCCCAGCCGAAAAACGAGGACAAGGGTATGGCTTGGGGAGAACCGATAGAAGAAAAACGAATGCCGCGATCAGAGATCGTCGCGCGCAATTATTGGATACCGGAAGAGCTTCGTCTTGCAAAAGAGGCAACGGAAAATAAAGATTTTGCGGCAGGGTCAGAACATTTTAAAAAAGCTGAACACATTTATCGCGATCTTCTGGGGGATGAAGAGGGGGCGGTCAAAGCAAAAGAAGAAGCTGTGAAGCTTGGGTATTTCACGGAAGGAGAAGGGGTCGATGAAAAGAAAGCAGCATAACGATTCGCCGTCAGGATTCAGAATCGCCGGAATGGCGAAGAAAGAGCGTAATATAACGCTCATCAACTATTATTTAATAACGAACCGCCCGGTTCAATTTGACTCGGGCGGTTTCGTTTATCTTACAGATTCGATCGATCTTTGCCGGAGTTTAAAAATATTCCCGTCGTGAAAAAACTCGACCTCATTATGTGGAAGTTCCGTTTTTGAAACACTGAAATGATCGTGATTGACATATGAGATTTATCTTGTTAATATCCCACAGAACGCCGAATTTTTCGGCTTTGTTCCTTTCATGGATGTTTAGTTTAACTTTTGGAGGTTGTGCATGAAAAAAAACATCGCTGTCTTTCTCCTTTTCTTTTCTCTGCTTCCCGCGCTAGCGTTTGCAGATGTATGTCCGGAACTTTCGACCGCGCAGAAAGCCGTCGGGGTGATCACTCGAATGTTCACTCTTACGAATGTGATGCTAACCGTCGCGATCATCGTCGGAGCATGCTGCTTTTTGTTTCTATTTCGGTATTACGTTGCCAAATTGATCCGGTGTCTTGCAGATGTACCGAAAGAATTATGGGAGGGGATCCTTTACCTTTTTGGGGTCGTACTCATCGTGAACGGTTTGTATTATGACGGCGCGAATAGTATCTGGCTGGCATTCTTCGGATGTCTCGTTTTTAGCGGCGCACTTGGGCTTACCGGTGTGTTGCACGAACGCGATAATCCGAAAATATTCTTTGGAATACTGACGCTTGTTTGGGGCGCTGTGGCCGTTTGGTACCAGAGCGAACTTATAGGTTTCTTCTCTGTAGGCGCGCTCATGGGGCTTGTCGGGTTCGTTGGGCTTGAGGATACAAAGGCTGTCACGAAAGGAACGCTTACCGCATTCTTTATTCTTGCGCTGTATATTTCTGTGAAGCTTTCGGGCTTTATGCCTGAGCATGTTGGCATATTTGAAAGCGGCGCGAAATGGTTCGGCGCTTTCGCATTTTATCTTGGTCTTCTCATAATGAGCTCTAAATGGTCATCTCACGAGTTTTCTTATGGTCGGATGCAAATATTAACGATCGCGGCCGGTATTGCCGGTATTGCCATTGGAACGTTAGCGGATCTGCCGGTTATTTCCGGCGTCGCGGGAACTTTTTCGGCTTTCTATCTACTTGAAAAGCTGTTGGAGATCGAGTTCAGAGACAAGGTTGCGTACGCTTGGGCGATTTTGTTTCTCAGCGTCGTTGTGACTGCGATCGGCTTCTGGGCGAACAGCCACATGGACATTATCAGTCCATATCTCTTGTTCTGATATTTTTTATCCGCCCGTTTCTCGGGCGGATCTTTGCAATATGACAAGTAACGAGACAAGAAAAAACGTCCGGCTCGTGAGTCGGACGTTTGTCTTTTATTTCTATTTCGTGATGCTTATCTTGTTTATTTCGTCTTTTTTCTCGTCGGGTTTGTATTCGATCTTTTCCAGAAATCGGTTGACCACTTCGGAAAGAAAAATACTCAAGACGCAGATAACGATACCTGATGACATAAGTCCTCACCTCCTGATGTCACTGTATTACAATTTAATGTTTTTGTCAAAAAACAATATTGAGTTAATTTGTCTGAATGCGACCGATGGATCGGCAAGTCCGTCACTCCGTTACTACATTGGGCATAAATTCTTTAAATCATATTAAGCTCTAACAATAGGCGAGGGTATAGGGTCAGAGCAAATTACTCTGATGAAAAAAGAGCACGCAGGTTGGTGTGCTCTTTTTTATTAAATTTTCGTTCCCTTTTTTAAATCCCAGGTGAATGTTTTTCCGTTTTCGTATGTCCATTCAATTTTTTGGAAATTGAGGGTGAAGGATTCGGTCGGCGATCCGTTTCCGGAACTTGCTCCGTAGGAACTTACGATCAAATCAGATAGAGTTATTTTTGTAGCGCTTCCGTCAGGTTTGACGATGCGGAGTGTTGCTTTAGGAAAATGTGTTCCTTTTGCTGCGGCTTGCAGAACGTGAAGCGAGGAGTTATCCGAAGTTCTCATAAAATGGAAGTCTTGCATACTGACTTTTCCCGACCCCATGCCACCCGATCCGACGCTACTCGGATTGCTCGCTCCCCATGACCACGACTCGATCTCAATGCCGCTTTGGGTTGTGCCTGCCTCACCCGGAATTCCTTCAATTTCAAGGAACATGTCTGCGCTCGCAGCGTTTGCGCTTTGCAATTTGGTTTCGGCTGGGAATGTCGAAACGAGTCCGATAATAGCAAGAGGAACGGCAAGAATGCCGACCGTTTTTGCAATAGTAGATTTTGCAATCATACAAAAAATAGAATAATAATAAATTCGCGCTTTTTTGCGCGAGAGATTTAGTACGCCTGAGGAAATCATTTTCTTTCAATGAAGATCCGGGATCCTATCCGGATTTGACGAACTGAATAAGATCGAGGCCGGAAAGAATTATGGCTGGCCGGTGATCGAAGGAAACAAAACCCAGGAAGGGATGGAGTCTCCGATCTTGCATTCCGGAGAGAAGGAAGCTTGGGCGCCTTCCGGCATGACCTATGTAAATGGTCATTTGATCTTGTCGATGTGCGGGGAAAAATCTCTCAGCCAAAAAAATATTACAGCGGCGAGTTCGGCAGGCTGCGAACTGTGGTCACCGGTCCCGATGGTATGCTCTATATTTTAACGAACAATTGCGACGGGAGAGGCGCGCCAAAAGAAGACGATGACAAGATAATAAGGATCGATCCGTTGTCGCTTGGATTTACCATGTAAATATGGCAAAGGGGACAGTCGTCATTACGAGAAGTCGCAACGTATCCGATTTCATCAAAAACTTATTATCGCTTGCGAATATGTCACTTTATGAGAAAGATCATCGTACTATCAATGATCACGCTTGACGGCGTGATGCAGGCACCGGGCGGACCGACAGAGGATACTTCGGGCGGTTTCAAGTATGGCGGATGGACATTTCCATATTTCGACGAGTATGGAAGTAAGATCATGGATGAACAAATGGGACATCCCTTCGACTTGCTTCTTGGAAGAATAACCTACGGCATTTGGAAACCATATTGGCCGGAGCATAATGACGGGGTCATAGGAACGGGAATCAATCGCGCGACAAAATACGTAGTTTCGACCACGCTGACCGAGTCTGATTCCGATTGGGAGAAAACGGTGGTTCTCAAAGACGACGCGGTAAAGGAGATCAAGAAATTAAAACAAGAGAATGGTCCCGAGATTCAAGTGCATGGCAGCGGTAATTTAATTCAAACACTTCTCAAAAACGATCTCGTTGACGAGCTGTGGCTCAAAATTTTTCCGATCACGCTCGGTGCCGGAAAGCGTCTCTTTGCTGACGGTGCGATCCCCGCCGCATTTATTTTAAAAGGATCCTCTCATTCCCCGAGCGGCGTAATTTTCGCCAATTATAAACGCGGCGGAGAAGTAAAAACGGGGTCATTCTAAGCAAGCAACCGGGTCAATCCCGGTGCTTTTGTGTGTAAAAAATCGCTACTCGTGATACAATAGTAGATTAATTGAAAATGTAATAAATAATTTATGAAAACTATATTGAGTTTGTGTGTGGCAAGTGTGGTACCTTTCTTGTTCGGTTCTTTTGTTTTTGCCGAGGGGGTCTCGACGCGTTCTTCTATTACGGAGCAAAGTTCGGCGACGGTCAAAACTTCTCCGGTTAGTATAAAAAGTAGCCTCTCTGTAGGGACTGAAGTCGGAGTGGCTGGGAAACCTTTTGTCCTCGACGGTTCAAAAAGCCAAGACGATGGTGCGATCCGGAAATTTGAATGGCGGCAAGTGAGCGGTCCGACCGCTTCGCTTTCAAACAGGACCGCACTCAAGCCGACATTTATACCGGCAATCCCCGGCACGTATGTTTTTGAACTCATTGTCATTGATGCAGATGGCAGCGAGGCAGTTGAACAAAAAGCGACCTTCACTGTCGATGCTCAAGGTCCGACCGTGAAGATCTCAACGCCGCAGACGGGCGACCCCGATTTTGATTTGAAAGCAACGCCCCGAACCCCCGTCGACGCGGACGGGAAGGATATTGGAGATGATTCTCTCACTGATAAAGAGAGTGAGATAGTGGGCGACCCTGATTTCGATCTTTTGAACATTGAGATCGATGGAGATGATATTGGTGAATTGCGCGGCGATGCATCTCTTTCTGAGCCAGAGCGAGAAAAGAAAGTGACCGTCCGAGGCTGGGACCCTGAGAAGAAAGAGGAGATAATCGCGCATCCTGAGAAGGTGAAACGGTCAGAAGATTTAAAAATCTATGCTGAGGCTGTAGCGCTCAACGACGCGGCGATAAAAGGGATTAAGATCAATAAAGATTCATTGCAGATCGAATCCGTCGAAGAAGGAAAACTCTTCGGTTTCATTCCGGTAAACATGTCGTCGTTCGTTACTCTCAATTTCACGGCGAGCAGTAGCGAAGCAATAAATGTTCGCCTGCCGTGGTGGAATATTTTTGTGAAAAAAACTTTCAAATCCGGCGAACTGAAGGCGGAATTGTCCGGTGTCTTCAACCCATCAAAATGGGGGATCGATAATTCCACAGTTTTGAACGCCGGCCATGTATCACAGGCCCTTGGAGATGTTTCAAATGTGCTCAAGACGAAGCATGATACAGTGAAAAATTCCATTGGTAACATTCGGTAGTTCCGAATTTTCAATTGATCGTGGAATTCGGGATAGATTCCGCTCGCAAAAAGCCGAGCGCCTTGTCTCGTGTTTCGGCGTGCCGACTCCGGATCAATCCGCCAGCTGGCGGACGGAGTGAGAAAGATCTGCGTCTTTATAAAAACTTAATTCAAGGGAGATATAATCAAGCGCTATGAAAAATCAAAAAATAATACCGCATCTTTGGTACGATAAAGAGGCGAAGGAGGCTGCACAATTTTATACTTCGATATTTCCGAATTCAAAGATCACGCACACATCGGTGCTCCACGATACTCCGTCCGGTGATGCTGAGGTCGTGAATTTCGAAATTATGGGCTATTCTTTCATGTCGATCAGCGCCGGACCGTATTTTAAATTCAATCCGTCGATCTCTTTTATGGTGAATTTTGATCCGTCGCGAGATAAGAATGCGAAGTCTCAGCTTGATGAAATATGGAAAAAACTTTCGGACGGCGGAAAGGTCCTCATGCCGCTCGATGCTTATCCGTTCAGCAAACACTACGGATGGACGGAAGATAAATATGGGCTTTCCTGGCAGCTCATTCTCACTGATCCAGCAGGGGAAGAACGTCCGCCTATTATTCCCTCGCTCATGTTCACCGGCGATGTAAGCGGAAAAGCGAAGGAAGCGACCGATTTTTATCTTTCGGTTTTCGAGAACACAAAACGCGGCACTCTCGCGACGTACCCCGCAGGATCTGAACCTGAAGCGGAAGGGACGGTCATGTTCACCGATTTTATGCTGGAAGGGCAGTGGTTCACTGCAATGGATAGCGCGCTTCCGCACGGCTTCGGTTTCAATGAGGCAGTTTCTCTCATGGTCAATTGCGATAGTCAGGACGAGATCGATCGCTACTGGAAAAAATTATCAGCCGATCCGAAAGCTGAGCAGTGCGGATGGTTGAAAGATGTTTATGGCGTCTCATGGCAGATCTCTCCGAACCGCTTGGGCGAGATGATGCGCGAAGGTACCCCCGATCAAGTTGAGCGCGTGACCAAAGCATTCTTAGAAATGAAAAAATTCGATATCGAAACTCTGGAAAAAGCCTATTCTGGCGAAAATGCCGATCCAAAGCCGATGTAAAATAATCGTATGAGATATTTGGTCAATTTCAGTATTTCTTCGAACATAGTATAATGAACAGCATGGAACCAGAGCCGCAGAAAGAAATAAGCACGATTCATTCGGAACACCTCACAAACGGCGAGCGCCCGATCATGGCTTGTGTGGAAGGATATGATGATGAGACGTCGATGCGGTCCGCCGACATTAAACAAATGATATCAGAAGCGGAGAAGAGTTGGGAAGTCAAAAACGTGGACTATAAAGACAGCTTTTCCATTTCTCCATTAAGCACTGACAATAAAGTTTCCGAAGGGTATATTATGTGTACCGGGGTAGCCGGTGTGGGAAAAGATAAATGGACCGATGAAAATATTTCTTTCCTGAGCCACCAATTTCCGGGTCTTGTTTTGCCGGGGGAAGCATTGCATAAAAAATTCATTTCCGATCTGCATACGCGGTTGGAGGATCTCAAAGAAGGTTGTGTTCCGGGTTCTGTCGACATCGTTATCGTCGGCGGTGAGTACAACAGCGGATTTGCACGATATGAAAATCGGTATGTCGATTCGATCGATCTCTTGAAAAACGAAGTTTCAAATGTTTTCGGTTTTGACCCTGTTGTTATTACCGGACCGAAACTTCCCACCGACAGTCTCAGTCACAATACCGAGCTTGTCCTTCTCGATACCAAAGAGCGCCGCCTGTATATTTCCCGCCCAAAAACCGGCAATGCCAGTTCCGAAAGTTTTATGCCCGGCGATATCGAAACGCAAAGAGAGAAATGGAACGAGCACGCGGAAAAAAGCGGAGCTTAAACTATTACCGTCATTCTGAACTGGATTCAGAATCCACATGTACCGTTAACGACGTGGATCCCGAGATCCATCCTTCGCCAAGGCTACGCATGGCACGGCGCGGTCCGGGATGACAGAAAGAGTCCTATTATTTATATATTAAAACATAATTTTTGAAAACATGAACCACGAAAATATCACCACGGCTTTTGAACTCCCGGGAAAGAAGATTACCAAGAACCTCGGTTTGGTTCGCGGTATTACGGTGCGTTCCCGATCTATTTTCGGGTCGATCGGCGGATCGCTCCAAACTCTGGTGGGAGGAAACATCACCTTGTTTACCAGTTTATGCGAAAAGACGAGAGAGGATTCGTTTGACCTCATGATCAAAAACGCCGAAACCAAGGGCGCGAACGCCATTATCGGCGTACGTTATGATGCCAATGATATCATGGGAGGAGTAACGGAAGTCCTCTGTTATGGCACAGCGGTGGTTATAGTGGATTAATATTTCTGGCTTTGTTTTTCGTCATCCTGAACTGGATTCAGAATCCACTTGTACCGTTACCGACATGGATCCCGGTCCGGAATGACGGACCGCTCACTTCTTCGGTGTAGTCTTTTTTTGCGCGGTATCTTATAATATCCAGATATGAACACGCCACTTACCAATGCGGTGAAAAAAGCGGTGTCACTTTCACTTTTGGATAAACTGGAGAATAAAGAACTTGATGAGAAGTCGGTTTCCGATATCGCGGGTGATGTTGAATTTCTGCTTGATCTATCTTTGAAAGAAGAAGATGTTTTTCACGCGATCGAGAAAATTATGCGGAAATATGAATTTCTTTCCGATCCGCTTCTTCGTCTGGATTTACAAGCTCTTTGCAAAACTGAGAATAACTGAAACTTTATGGAGGAAATTAATCAAGATCTAGATGAGATCCGCCGACGGTTGGAAGGGAAGATAGAGAGAAGGATCGCCGCGCTCCGAGGACAGGCCGAGTCCGATCCTTCGCTGGCATTGAGCGGGCTCAGCGGAGCAAAAAAAACCGAATCGGCGGGTATCTCAGCCGCCGCACTCGAAACGGCGTCAGGCGAAGAATTTCATGAACTGTATTTGGCGTTTCAAAATGCATCATACGATCTCTCCTTTTCTTCATTTCTTGAATATCTGGATGCCTTTTCAAAAAATGAAAACGAGGAGGTCTCAGTCAAATATGCGAACAACTTTTTCATTTTATTAAAGAACGCGCTATCAAGAGTCCGTCCGACAGACGAGGAGGCGAGGTTTTTTGCGGATATCCTCCCGAGGTTTATCAGGTCATATCAGAGACCCGACTCCTTTGACCAAGCGTCTCTGTCAACGGGCCTTTGCAATGTGTTCCGCGAGCATTCGGAACTTACCGAAGTTATTCCGTCGATCCTCAGAGAATGTTTTTTGGGAAAAAAATTCGGACCGAAAGAGATCGAGATCATGTCCTTTTCGGATGATGTTGAATCGGTTTCGAGAATGATGTCCGATGCCTTGTCTTCCGACCGCTCGTGGAGGGGAACGTTTTTTATCGATGACATGTTTGCCGCGCTTTCCGGGTCGATCGACCGCGCGAAAGCGGGGAGAGAGGCGGAAGAAAATTCTTCACTTTTGGAAAAGGAGGTGTCATCCGTGTCCGATCTTCTGGTCACGATAGAGCATCTGCTTCCCGAGATCCTCGCGCGAGGACAAGGTGTTTTGCTAAAAAAAGGACTGACCATTTTTTTGTCAGCACATCCCGAGTTTGAAAAAACAGCCGAAAAACTTATCGAGGAAACGAGGGAAATTTCCATTTCAGAAAAAGGAGACGAACGGATGGAGATCATTTCCGATAACGAGAAAGAACGCTTGTTCGGGAATTTAGATTTTCTCGGGGACCTGCTTTTGGATATCCCCGAGGGTGATCGCGAAAAATTTCTTGAACGACTGCGAACAGAAATGGAGCCATGGCACGCCAAAATTTTGAAACAGCTCTTTCGATCATCGACGGCTATCAGTGAGAAACTCGCCCCGCTGCGCCCGATAGATGTTTCGCAAACCGTGCATCTTCCGATCGTTTCGGAGCTTATCGGCATTGCGGTAAAAAATATCGAAAAGCATCGTTTCCATATCGGGATGCTTTTGTCCATGATCCCTTTTTCAGAATTACCTCCGGAAACGAGGGTTGCGCTTCGACCCGTTGTTTCTTCTTTTGAACAAACGATCAAGCCGGGACATACCGGATGGTATCTTTGCCCCGAAGCGGAGCCGCTGCTCGTCGAATCGCTTGCGAACGACGCGGTCGTTTTGGTGAACGATTCGATTTTAGTTAAAATGGCGGGAAAGCTTTCCGGATTGTGCGTGAAAAATTATAAAACGAAAGACGGGTTTGTTTTTATTGAGGGCGGGTGGTATTCGCCCTCCGATGCGGATTCTCGGCGTATTGTCAGAGAAGCCAACGATCGCGGGGATGCTCGGGTGGAGGTCGCCGGAGGAGCGTGGTCATTAATGAGAAGCGTGGAGGATTCTCCGGATAAAAGTTCAGACCTGTTGCTTGCCGTTGCAAAAGAATACTCATCAAAACTTGGAACTGCGCTTCCTGACACGATAGAAGGGTTGAGCAGAAAAGAATTCAGAGAAAAGAAAATTGAAAAAGAATAATACTATGAAAAAAAGATTTTTAGATGTGCATCCGGATGTGCTTCGGCTCGGGTTGGTCAGTTTTTTGACGGATGTCAGTTCCGAGGCGATCTTTTCCGTATTTTCCATATTTTTTACGGTGGTCGTCGGCGCTTCAGCCGGGATCCTTGGCATGATAGAAGGCGTTTCAGACTTTTGTGCGTCTTCATTGGATTACCTTTCCGGATGGCTATCGGATCGGTCCGGAAAAAGGAAACGGCTTACTCTCGCCGGTTACGGTTTTTCAACGCTGTCGAAAGTAATGCTTTTGATCGGGAGTTCCGTTGCTCTGCTCGCCTCGTTCCGCATCATTGAACGTTTGGGAAAAAGTTTTCGCGGTCCTCCCCGGGATGCATGGCTTGCGGATGTCGCGGAAGAAAGGAATAGGGGATATGCTTTTGGCGTGCACAAAGCGATGGACAAATCGGGTGCGGTCGTTGGTCCGCTCATTGCCTATTTTTTACTTGCTCGTTTCGGAACAAGCACGGGTACGTTCCGCACTATTTTTATCTTTGCCATAATCGCGGCGGCACTTTCCGTTCTTGTTCTTTCTCTGACCAAAGATCGTCCGGGAATTCCGCACGAAAGAGAAGACATTGGAAAAGCATGGGGGGCTTTGGGTGAAAAATTTAAAACGTATCTTATTCCCGCGAGTATTTTTTCTCTGGCGTATTTCAGTTTTGGATTTCTTCTTTTGAAGGCGTATGATATCGGCTTTACCATTAAAGATGTCGTTCTTCTTTACGCGCTTTTCAATATTTCTTTCGTGCTGGTATCGGCGCCAGTCGGCAAGCTCGGCGATGTGATCGGGCGAAAGTATATCATAATGATCGGGTATCTCGCGTATATCAGCATGTCTCTCGGCTTCGTTTTTGCTTCGGAGAAATGGCAAGTGATCGTTCTCTTTTTGCTGTTCGGTATTTTTTACAGTATTGATGAAGCGCAGAGCAAGGCGTTTATTTCCGACATGGAAAAAGACCGCCGGGCCACAGCCATCGGAATGTACAATTTTGTCACCGGTTTAATGTATCTTCCCGCCTCGGTGATCGCCGGTGCATTATGGGTCTTTGATCCCGCTTACGCTTTTGCTTTTGCTGCACTCACGGCATCAGCCGCTCTCGCTGTTTTTATGTGGTTTTTTATGGGTACGGGAAGCTCGCCACAGAAGGAACAGTCTGAAATTAATTTAGAGAAATTCATCCACTGTGCACTGAAGAGTACACAATGAGTTGTCAGATCCGAAAAACAAATATACACCGATTCGTCATTCCGGCCAGCGAGCCGGAATCCACGTTTACCCGCACGACGACGTGGATACCGGATCCCTGTCCGGTATGACGACGGGGTGACAGAGTTATGTAATGCTGAAACCACCGCCTGAGGTGGAGGTTTAATCCAACCGACGGAGACTATAAAATTGAAACAGGATAATAGTTCGTCATCCCGGGCAACGATCCGGGATCTACGTTGCCGTTGTTCTCCACCGGCATAATTTTTGACAAGTTTCGCTTGCTTGATACAATGTGTTTATGAAAACTTTGCTCGCTTCACCATACGTCCTTCGGGACAATGATCTTTTTCTCGACTCGGATGCTAAAGAATACGTACTTCGCGTAAAAGACCTTCCTTCGGAAGCGAAGCCTCGCGAAAAGATGATGCAGAGCGGACCGTCCGTTCTTTCGGAAGTGGAACTTATGGCGGTGATCCTCGGCGTTGGAACAAAAAAAGAAGAAGTAATGTCCATGGCGTCGCGGTTGTTTGAAGAGTATGGAAAGAACGCCATCGTCAACCATACCGATCCAAGAAAATTGGAAAGGGAAATGAACATTCCGGCGTCGAAAGCGTGCCAGATCATCGCATCGTTGGAACTTGGACGAAGATTTTTCAAACAAGCCAACGGAAAAACGGCCATCATAAGAACCTCCAAACAAGCTTACGAATATCTGAAAGACATGGGAGAACTGCAAAAAGAACACCTTCGCGGCATTTATCTCAACAGCCGCTATCGCGTCATTCACGAAGAAACCATATCGATCGGCAGTTTGACCGCCAATATCGTTCATCCGAGAGAGGTGTTTCGTCCGGCGGTGGAACATCATGCCGTGGCGGTCATTATCGCACACAATCATCCCTCCGGCGACAAAACGCCCACCAAGGAAGATCGGGCTATCACCAAACAGCTCTGTAGTGCGGGAAAAATTCTCGGGATCGATCTGCTTGATCATCTCGTTATTACCAAAACCGGTTTCGGAAGCATCGCGTCTCATCGCGATTAGCAAACAACAGATATGTATCGTATCGCTTGCTCTGATTTTGTAATATCTCCGTTTCTGCATGACGTTCGTTTCGTTGCGAACGATGTCGATCTTCGCCGCGCCAAAAGCCTCGAATTCCACGTTCTGTCCGACGATTATTTCCAAACGCTCGCGACCGTTTTGGATCTTTTTCGTCAAATGACGCCGCAACAAAAAAATGGCGAACGCCTGCTGCTTGGACTCACGGACGATCTGCTTTATCTGCAAAAAAATTACAAAATAGAACCAAAACACAAGGGCTCGCGGGTCCGGCGATAAAGCCGTTTTTCTTGCCACCCATGCATTATTGCGCCATTTATGCTATTCTAGAATTACCATAAAGTGCTGTCATATATCCGGTTTCCCATGAATATATTAATAGTGGAGGACGACAAGAGTATACTGGATTTTTTACAAACATCTCTGTCGGATGAAGGTTTTTCCGTGGATATCTCGGATGATGGAAAAATAGGGATATGGAAGGCCCTGTCCAATGATTATGATCTTCTCATTTTGGACAACAACCTGCCTCACAAAAGCGGACGAGAAATATGCGTCGAACTCCGAGCAAAGGGGAGGGATGTACCCATACTCATGTTGTCGGTCCGTTCAGAAATAGATACCAAGGTCGATCTCCTGCGGGCCGGGGCTGATGATTATATGACGAAACCGTTTTCTTTTGCAGAACTTTTGGCTCGTATAAAAGCGATCTTGCGCCGTCCCACCAGGATCGAGCCGTCTGTTTTTGAGCTCGGTGATATGCTCTGCGACACGGGCGGTCGAACAGTGAAGTGCGGAAGGAAGAAGATATTACTG
This sequence comes from Minisyncoccota bacterium, assembly GCA_023229825.1. Lineage (GTDB taxonomy): Bacteria > Patescibacteriota > Minisyncoccia > Phycocordibacterales > CAIJYI01 > CAIJYI01. The sequence continues at coordinate 9,823 of JALNYN010000006.1, read as the reverse complement.
ACTCTTAAAGAGTCCGTTCTGCTTGAATTTTTACTGCGGAATCGCGGGCAGTTTGTTTCAAGAACTGCGATCTTGGAACATGTCTGGGATGTAAATGCCGATCCGTTTACCAACACCGTAGAAGTCCACATCGCGTCATTGCGAAGGAAACTTTCGCGATGCAAAAAAAGCGATGCCATTCACACCATGGCCGGTTTTGGTTACAAAATTGAATAGTCTGCGATATTTTGATATAATGAAAGACTAAAGGTCGGTGGAATTTATTAGCATTAATTCAAAACATATGGACAAGATCATAAAAGAAGTTTTGACCAACAAAAAAGTAAGAGATAACGCGGCATTGCTCGCTTTAGTTGTGACCGTTATGGATGCAGGCGCGCCTTGGTTCCAATAATTTTTTGTTTTTTTATATGTATTTTCCCCAGCCATAATAACCCATTAACTTGGGTTGTTATTGTCTATGCGGAACCTTTGATATTTCGTCTTGTATGCAGAAAATTTTTTACAGTGCCAAAAAACTTATATTGCCAAAATCGTCGGACCCCGACATATCACGGCAAGAATTTATTCTGAATATCCTTTTGGTTTTGGCAATCATGCTTGTCTTCGTAGGTTTACTTATCCATCTGATTTTTCGTGACACCGGGCTACAATCATACGCAAATAATACGATATCTTTATTCGTTCTTTCCGTAATTTTTTTATTTTTTTTCGCGCTGTTTATTTTATCGCGGTGTGGTTATTCGCGGTTTTCATCATATGCTTTATTGAGCGTTTTTTTTCTGCTCGCCGTCTACATGACCTATCGGTGGGGGGTTGAGATTCAGGTAGCTCTTTTATTCTATGTGTTGATCATTGTCATGTCGGGCATACTTATACATGCCCGTTTCGCGTTTATCGTGACTTTAATGGTCTGTGCTGTTCTGTTTTTTGTGGGACATCTTGAATGGAGTGAAGCGATAAGCGTTAATCGATATTGGATGACCGATGTCTGGAGTGTAAAAGATGTTGTTATGGTTTCGGTAATATTCATGATCATCGCCACCGTCTCATGGCTTTCCAACCGCGAGATCGAAAAATCTTTGGCGCGCGCGAGAAATTCCGAAGTGGCGCTGAAAGCGGAGCGCGATTCTCTGGAAGTGAAAGTGCAGGAAAGGACGAAAGAATTGAGAGAAGCGCAATTGGAAAAAATGACACAGCTCAATCGTTTTGCCGAATTCGGGCGCCTTTCATCAGGACTTTTTCATGATCTAATGAGTCCTCTCAGTGCGGTTACCCTGAATATGGAAATGGTCAAGGCGGAAGAAAAAAGCGCATTGTACGAAACAAAAATATATTTGAACAAAGCTATCGCCGCTTCAAAAAGAATGGAGGACTTTGTCATTGCCGTTCGCAAACAGATCGCCAACGAAGAACACAAAACGACGTTTTCCGTGAATGAAGAAACGAAACAGATCATTGAAGTTTTGCTGCACAAAGCCATAAAAGCGAACGTCGGGATCAAACTAACCGCACCGGAAAATATTAAAATATTCGGGAGCGCACCGAAGTGGGGGCAAGTCGCGCTCAATCTGGCATCCAATGCGATCGATGCGCATGCTTCATCGCAGGCGAATGAAAAAAAAGAAGTAGCGCTTTCGTTAGTACAAAAAAACGGCAGAGTGATATTTACCGTTTCTGATCGAGGCGTTGGCATCGCCAAAGAAAATTTGGAAAAGATATTCGATCCGTTCTTTACCACAAAAGAAGGCAAAGGAACCGGACTCGGATTGTATACCGTAAAAAGAATTGTTGAAAATGATTTTCATGGTACCATAGAGGTCGTGAGCGAGCCGCGCAAAGGAACGGCATTTATCATTAACATCCCCAAACATCAAAATGGATAAGCATAGAGTACGCATAAAAAAAGAACAGAGAAAGGACGGAAGTTTCTCCGACCAGTCCGGAGCGCCATCATTGATAACTTCTGCCATAGTACTTTCCTTTCTCGATCGTTCAAAAAATTCAGAAGAATTAAAAGCGGAAAAGAGTAAAACCGCGCGGTTTCTGGTATCGCAGCGATCGGCTGACGGAAAATTGAGTAAAAATATCGGAGAGAATTTTTACGCGCTTTCGGCGATCGCGGAATATGATAAAGAATTGATCGACGGGGAATGGCTGGCGCAAATTTTAAATATATTAGTGGCGCTCGAGAGCCAAGAGGGAGGTCCGTATTATTCAGAATTGCCATCAAAGGGAAAGAAAAAGAACGACATTGATCCGGTGACCAATGCAAGTATTTTGCGATTTTTGTCGGCGTTCGGCGTTGAACTGCCTAACCTTGCCCAGTATTCAGAGATGCTCGACACCGCAGAAAAGATCGCAGAGGCGTTTCGCGTCGAAATGACGCCGGCTGTCGTGTCGGCAAAAGAGCTGTATCTTCATTCGTTGGAAAAAAATATCAATGCGTCGTTAGCATTAAAAAGCGGAGAAATCGTCTTCAATGAAGGAGAACAGGCGATGGTGGATAAGATCATGGCGGCGGCGGAGAGAAGATTTTCCGCCCTTTCTCCCGAGCTTCGTTCTTTTGCTCGGCAATGCATCAAAAATACCATGCGCGGCAACACCGACAAACAAATGTCGCTCATGTCTTATTACATGAAGCAAGCACTCGGAAAGAAAGCAAAAAAAATTCCTGATGAACTGATCGCGGAAATGGGATTGGCGAATATTTTCTTTTGGACGGCGTTCATTATTTATGATGATTTTTGGGATGAAGACGAAGCGGCCGATCCGCATATTCTCCCGACGGCCAATTTATTCGCGAGAAGCTATGTTGAACTTTTCAGTACCGTTTTGCCGGCAAAGACGGGATTCGCAGAATTTTTCAGAAAGCTCATGGACGATCTGGATGGTGCGAATACGTGGGAAACCATGCACTGCCGTACGAAAGTCAGCGGTTCAGAATTTACGATCCCCGACGTCCTTCCTGATTATGCGCGGTATGAAAATAAATACCGTCCGGCATCGGGACACATCTTGGGCCCGGTCGCTATGCTCGTCAACATGGGGTATCCCATTGATTCGGCCGAAGTAAAACATCTCATCGCCTATTTCAAAAATTATCTGATCGCCATGCAGCTGAACGATGACGCGCACGATTGGGAAGAAGACATGGCTCGCGGACATCTGAGTACCGTGGTCGTTCTGATGCTTGCCGACCTTAAAGCGTCGGGCTGGAAAAAACCGGTGATCGATCTCGTAGCCGACCGGGAAGTACTCAAAAAGATCTTTTGGTTTTCGACGCTCAAAAAATATGCAAAACTCGCAAAAGCGCACGCGAAACTCGCGCGAAAAGCGCTTTCATCGCTTGAAATGCTGGAAGACGAGGCTCCGCTTCTTCACTTCATTACGATCACTGAAAAGGCCGCGATCGAGGCGGAGAGGGAACAGAAAAAATCCGAGATGTTCCTTAATTCCTACAAAAACAAAATATGAAAGAACAAGTGATCCTCGTCGATGAAAATGACGCGCCGATCGGCATCTGCGAAAAAATAGCTGCGCATCAGAACGGCGGACAGCTCCATCGCGCGATCTCCATTTTTGTTTTTTCATCGAAAGGCGAAATGCTCTTGCAGCAGCGCGCGAAAAAGAAATATCATTGCGGCGGTCTCTGGACGAACACTTGCTGCAGCCATCCTCGGCCGGGCGAAAGTACGGAAGATGCCGCGCATCGCCGTCTCAAAGAAGAAATGGGTTTTGATTGCCCTCTGTCGGAAATATATTCTTTCACGTATCGGACGGAATTCACGAACGGACTCACTGAACATGAATACGATCATGTCTTGGTCGGCGTGTGGGACGGTATTCCGGAGATGAACAGGGAAGAGGCGGACGGTTGGAAATATGCGGCGCCCGAAAGCATACTCGGAGATATGCGCGTCCATCCCGAACAGTATACTTCTTGGTTTAAGATCTCATTTGCGGACGTGTTGTTGCAAGTCCGCCCTGTGGATAACTCAAGATAAAATACAAAAAATTTTAAAAAACCCAAAAAAGCCTTGAAAATTAAGGCTTTTTTGGTTTGTCAGACTTTATCAGGACTTTATCACCTGTGTTTTATACTGTATATATGTCCGCGTATATCAAACAGCGGAAAATTTCAGCCTATCTTTCATCATGGGGAAAAATGATAGACGGGCTGAAATTTTCCCGGGTTTGATGTCCCGCGTATTTTTTACTAGAAAAATCATTAAACACCTCTCTATGAAAATGACCAATAAAGATTTTTTTGATATCGACAAGCCGATGAACCAGTTCGATTTTTCAATTTGGCTGATCTTGTTTATAATATTTTCTCAAATTTTACGATTTTATATTTCTCAACAGATGCATTTGGTTAATCATACTTTTGATATACTTGTCATATTGATACCGGCAATATTTATATTTTCTTTTGTTTTTACCAAGAGGCTGATCAGTAAAATAAAAAGATTTTCATCCACCCAGATCTTTATCAGCCTGATGATCGTGATGAATCTTGGAGCTATTATTTTTTCTTACTCCGATGTACTCTTTTCAAAAACATGGATCGATATGAGATCAGGCGGAGTGGAGCCTCATATATATAACACCGTCAAAACACTAGCCATTCCGGAATTCATACTCGGTATCCCGCTCATGTTTTTATGCTTGTACCTGCTTTCAGACGAAGAATAGTTCAATTATCCACGTGTTGTTTCGTCTGGGGCTGTGATTTTTGATATACTGGAGAAAGCTTATAGCTGTTAGCTTATAGCTTATAGCTTATAGCTTATAGCTATTAGCTGTTAGCTTATAGATTATAACGCCAGTATCGTCGCAACCTATAACCTATAACCTATAAGCTAAAAGCTCATCAAACATATGTACAAAAAGTTTTTGGCAAAACCTATTCACCGTCAGATCTTTCTTACTGTAATGGCGATTGTTGCGCTGCTCAGCAGTACATTTGCCGGAATTTTGTACGCTCAAAAAACGCTCGCCTCATTAAATCCTGCTCCGTCGAATTTTATTCCAAACGATCCCTTCCAAATAAAAGGCGAGATCTCCGGAATCGGCACCCATTTCACCATCACCGACAGCGAATATTTGAACATCACTCTCGACAGTACCGAAAACATCGACCTTCACTTCACTTCAAAACCGAAAGTGGTGACCATGCTATTAGAGAAAGCTACTTCCACCAACGCAACAACAACTCAAATTACGCTCTCCGGTTTTCTTAAAAACACAACCTACTATAAATATGACGACGATTATCACAACCTAACGCAGTTCACCACTGACGATAACGGAATCTACACCTATACTCAAGACATGGCGATAAATCATTTTGTTTTCATCCAAACTAAAAAAAGCACAAAATTCATCAAAGATAACGCGACAGGAGGAGACTGTACCTTGATCGGAGCTTGGGATCAATCAACCAAAACCTGCACCCTCACGCAAGATATAAACGAGACTATACAGGTTGATGATAACGGCATTACTCTCGACGGAAACGGACATACGACATTAAGCGACGGAACCACGTACTTGGGTGCAATATATTTCAGAGGTTCTGGGGATATTCGGCGAAATAACACCACAATAAAAAATCTTACCATTGACAGCTGGGCAAAGGGAATATTTAACAATTCATCCACGAACACGATTATCGCCAATAATACATTCCAAAACATTACCGATGTCGGGGTATATGGAGGAAATCCGGAGCTTATTCCATATTTCATTACTATTCGAAATAACGTATTTCTAAATATTCTTAATGCAATTGCTCTCGACAGCGAACCAAGACAAGTGATTATAGAAGGAAATACCGTTAATGTTCTGCAAAACGGCACGGGGATCATGGTCTACGGAGGACGAGGGGGAATTTTTGAGAGCGTATCCGTGCGTAAAAATACTATTGTTTCGCAAGGCGATAACACATCCGGCATTTCATTCGGACGTATATTGAGTCCCTGGTATGTACCGTCATTACCGTGTTTTCGGCCTCTGATATCTCCTGATACCGTAGTGGATATTTCCGAAAACACAGTAAAAGGTCTTGCTGTCGGTATAGACTTTTCCACGAATTGCACGGACGTTCGGAATGCCGTACACGACAATATTGTGGAAAACAACGGAATAGGATTGAATTTCGTTGCCGTAAATGAAGGAACAACCTCTATCTATCGAAATGATTTTTTGAATAACACACAAAGCATTTTTCCGTCTTCCGCATCTTCCTATGCTCCGACCATTACTATTTCAGCGCCACTACCGAAAGGAGGAAATTACTTGAGCGATAATCAATGTACCGATAGCGCCAATGACGGTTTCTGCGATTCACCTTATCAATTCAGCGCCATCACAAACGAACTGTACTGGAACCGTCCGACGGATGTACCAATAACGCTTATCGATCAATTTCCTTACGCCAGACCGATACATGCCGTTTCTCCATCTCAAAAAACTTTGCAATACGGTTCCGTCTGGGAAGACGATCTCATCCAAGATCGAAGAGGGGCCGCGGACAAAACCAATTTCTTATTCAAAGTCGTGTATACCGACACATCCGCTTCAACCCCTCACATCAGACTTGTCTTTACCGGTCCGCAGGGGGAGATCAAACTCGGCATGGCTCCGGATACTTCCACAACCACTCCGATCGAATATCACGATGGAAATCTCGCAAACGGCGAAGCGTTTTCAAGAACCTTAACCTTCTCGAAAGGAACGTATCATTACCATTTCGAAACGGAAGACGGAACGGTGAAGCTGGAAAACTCGGAGTATATATTTATGACAGGGTATAGTAATGTAGCGTTTTTGCCGGGGATTAAGGCGTCGCGACTATTCAAATACGACTGCAGCAATCCTGATTGCGAGGACCAGCTTTGGGAACCGAATTGGTGGACTGATACCAACGAACTCATGATGAAACCTGCCGGCTCAAGCGATAACCCTGACATATATACCAAGTGGGGAAATGCAGGGGTTATAGATGTCGGGTTTAAGGCGAGTAACATATATTCAAGTTTTCTTGTAGACCTAGAAACATGGAAAACTGACGGGATGATGAAAGATTACCGCGTCCTCGCTTATGATTGGCGCCTCGCTTTTCCGCAAATACTAAGCAATGGATATGTAGCACCAAACGGGCATATATATTATGACGATAAATATGGAACCGACAAAGAGCATCTTCTCACTGAAATTCGCAACCTCGCCAAAACCTCTGATACGGGCAAGGTTACCATTATCGGGCACTCAATGGGAGGACTTCTCTCAAAAAAAATTCTTCACGACTACAGCGATATCGCGACCAGCACCGAAATGCTTATTCTTGTAGATTCACCCCAACTCGGCACTCCGGACGCGATCGCGACGCTTTTACATGGAACAAAAGAAGATATTCCTGAGTGGGGCGGAATATTGTCCGACAAAGAAACAGGGCGGCGCGTCGCTCAGCAAATGCCATCGATCTATACGCTTTTGCCGTCAAAAAAATATATCGAACGAGTGATAGACGAAAACCAAAACTACACAACTATCATTTCCCAAAACAAAAATCTGCGAAACTTAAGCGGTGACCCGATTTATGATGCGTCCAAGGTACTCGATTTTTATCAAACGAATTATGGAACAACCACGATAACCGCTTACGAGGGATTGCGGGACTACCTAAGCGGGAAAGACTACGGTCGTTCTCAGGCGCCGGATGATGATCTCTCCCATCCGAAATTGGTGAGGACGGATATGTTACAAAACGCCCAATTAATTCATGATGACATAGACACTTGGGTTCCGCATAAAAGCATGCGCGTTATACAAATTGCCGGATGGGGAATTCCCGACACTATTCGCGGATTGGAATACAAAGGAAATTTTCATCAGTACTGCAATAATGCGGGAATGAATACCTTTTGCTGGGATGAAGGTAAGCTTGATGTTGAGCCGATGTTTACTTTTGACGGTGACGGCAGAGTGGTTTTGCCGAGCCAGATCGGAATGGCGACGGCAACGGAGACGTATTTTGTGGATTTGAATGAACACAATAACTCATATTATTTTTTATTTGGCGGGCTTCAAAAAAACAGATCTCACGCTTCAATACTTGAGGTTGATAGCACTAGAACTTTGATAAGCAAAATTATCGAAAACACGCCAAACCCAGAAAAAGATTTGTGGTTTATTAAAACAGATAAAAGCCAGCTTGATTTGTTTCGTCTAAAAAAGCTAGTGCGTCTCTCTCTGCGATCTCCTGTCCAGATAGATATTTTTAACCAGCAAGGAGGCCATGTAGGGATTTCAGCAAGCTCAACTCCAAATTACACTTTTTATGATACCGAAATGCCGAATTCATACTATTTAGAAATGGGAGAAGGGAAGTATTTGGGTTTCCAATTGGAAGCAAGCACTACAATCAAATTGCAAGGCATCGGAACAGGCGTATTTACTCTTGAATTGGAACAGTACCAAGGAGATGTTAAAGAAGCATCGCAAACCTTCACCGATATACCCGTGAGCACCTCAACAAAAGCAACGCTCCTAATGAGTACTTTAAATGACGCAAAGGAACTCGCTCTTGATAACGATGGGAACGGAACAATTGACTCAATCGTTTTTACGGAAGAGAACAAAGAAACTATCACTTTCCAAACCTTAAAGAATGAAATTCAAAAACTTGATTCAAAACTTCGTCCTTCTTTATTAAATCAAATTTCCGTCGCAGAAAAACAATTTGCGAAAAAGAATTACATCGCAACAAAAGCATTACTCGTTGTTTTGCAAAAAGAGATTCAGGTTCTTTCTCAAAAAAAGATAGGGAACAAGTGGCAGATTGAGAAAATTCAGGCGTTGAGAATTAACGCGGTGATAGACGAACTTGTCGCGCAAATGGACGAGTTTATTCAACCCGCAAAAAAGAAACATTAATAAAATAAAAACGACCTAAATAAAATTTAATAAATTTATGAATTACAAAAAAAAGATTTTATTGAAAGCAGGTATTTTACTTATTATTATTATTTTCTTGATAACAATCGACAATCTCACAAAAAAAGGGATGTGTGATTTTGATATAATTACGGGTTTAAAGTACTTTACTTGTGTGTACGATCAATTATTGCAGGCTATCGGAGTACTCTCTTTGTGTTTATTTATCTTTCTCCCCCCCCTCTACTTTCTCCGCGAAGAAGTCTATCTCGCCTGGCGGAAATTCGCTCTCTGGTATCTCCCGATTGTGGCAATTCCAATTTCATTTGCCGGCAACAGCGATTCTTTCGGTCTTACTCGCGAACTGTTCACTTTCTATTTCTCCATTTTGTTTCTGACGTTTTCGATCTGCATAATGATATTCAAACAGTTAGAGCTGAAACATTCATGGAAACTCGTCTGGTGGGGTCGAATCCTTCTCTTTTTTTTCTGCATGATCGTCGCTTTCTTTTTTTTAAGGATCATGCAATGAATTTAAAAAACATTATCAAAAAATGCAACCGACAGCAACATTGCAAAAAATATCAAACTGTAAGCTTCAGACAAGCAACATCCGATTTTTTCCGCGCGACACTTTTATATGCAAAAAGAAACGTTACAACACGCGTTTATCAAAACAATGGTGCCTGTCCCCATTCCAAGAAATTATTGGAAATAATAAAGCACATTCAAGCGAGTGTGGTAAAATAAATTGTATGGAATATAAAAAAACAATAAAATATATTTTAATATTTTCTATCACCGGAATATTTTTAGGTCTCGCGATATCGAATTTAATTGATGCTGCTTCGTGTTCAAATTATGATTTTTGCAGTGGAAT
>JALNYN010000005.1 GCA_023229825.1 Minisyncoccota bacterium | reverse complement strand
ACAAGCACGACTTTTCCGCCGAGCTCGTCCAAATTGACGATCTCCGGTCCGATCCAAACGCGCCCCTCGATCTTCGGTAATTTTGCCATAACGAAAGTTTTTAGTTTTTAGTTTTTAGTTTTTAGTTTTTAGTCATTTAATCATAATCTTTTTTTGAGTAAATGGCAAAATGATGCGCTCCGGACAGAATCTGCGCATTTACGAGACCCTTTTTGTCCGGCGGACGGACGGAAACACGCAGACCGTATTTTTCGAGAAAGTATTTTTTTATGTGCTCACGGGAAGAAACGCCCGAAGGCATAATAAATGGCTCATATTTTTCTGAATTTTCCGAAAAATACTTTTTATGGTTCTCATGCAATACCACCGTGATACTCGTCGTCCGGACTTTATGAACTTGATGAACTTTATAAACTTGATGAACTGCTTTATGAGCCGAGGAATAATCCATTACGGCGCTATTAAACACGGAGCTTGTAACTCCGCTTTTTTTAAACGCTCTCTCCGCCGTTTCGCGCGTGCCGAATATTCTTTTGAAATTCGTATCGTAGGCTATATGCGGCAGATCGTGCGCAAACGACAGGATCGCGGACGCAGTATACTCTCCAATGCCCGGCAGCTTCATAAGCTGGTGCTTATCCTTCGGAAATTCTCCGCCGAAGTCAGCCACGACAACTTTTGCCGTTTTAAGCATGTTCCGTCCGCGATTATAATATCCCAGCCCCTCATAGTACGGCAAAAATTCTTCCCATGTTGTTTTCGCAAGTTTTCTCACTGTCGGAAATTTTTTCAGAAACCGCTCATAAAAAACGATCCCGCGCGAAACCTGCGTCTGCTGAAGCATGATCTCGGAAACCCAAACGGCGTATGAGGAAATACCAACGCGACGCCAAGGGAGCGTGCGCTTATTTTTTTCGTACCAATTCAGGATTTCCGTGATCTTAATTTTCGCCATAAAATAATAATTAAAAAGTAAAAAAGAAAAACTAAAAACTACAAGGAAAAATTAAAAAGTCACATAACTCGATTGAGTGATAATTTTTCCTTTTTCGTTGTCGTTTTTCCTTTTTCATTTTTACTTTTTATTTTTTTCTCCTCGTTATAATACCTCACTTCACCCAAACATCCAAAATTTTAAAAAAGCATCTTTTTATGTTATTATGGCTCTATGAACGAAAAATTCTTAAAACCGTACGACCCGCTTGAAACAGAGGGGCGCATATACAAATTATGGGAGGATAGCGGCTATTTTAACCCGGATAACTGCATTAAAGACGGCGCCTGCGACAAAAACGCGGACATTTTTTCCATGGTGCTTCCGCCCCCGAACGTTACCGGAACGCTTCACATGGGACACACGACTATTCTCGCGATCGAAGACATCATGGTCCGATTCAATCGCATGAATGGCAAACGTACGCTCTGGCTTCCCGGAACCGATCACGCCGCCATCGCAACACAATCAAAAGTCGAAAAGATCCTTTCCAAAGAGGAAGGAAAACGCCGCCATGATCTTGGACGCGAAGAATTTTTGAAACGCGTTGATGACTTCGCGCAAAAAAGCCATGATACGATCACTCATCAGATCCGCTCGCTCGGAGCATCCGTCGATTGGAGCCGCGAGGCATTCACGCTTGATGAAAAACGCTCGCTCGCCGTGCGCACCGCATTCAAGCGCATGTACGACGACGGGATCATCTATCAAGGCACGCGCATCGTCAACTGGGATCCGAAAGGACAAACGACCGTTTCCGACGAAGAGGTCACATACGTCGAAGGAAAAGGAAAATTCTATACCTTTAAATATTCACACGACTTCCCTATTTCGATCGCAACGACCCGGCCCGAAACCAAGGTCGGCGACACCGCCGTGGCCGTCCACCCCGAAGATCCGCGCTACCAGCAATATATCGACAAAGAATACGCCATCGTTTTTGCTGGCGTTCCCATTCACATCAAGGTCGTCGGCGATACGGCGGTTGAAAAAGAATTCGGCACAGGCGCGGTCGGCGTCACTCCGGCTCACAGCGCGATCGACTGGGAAATAGCGCAGAGACACGGACTCCCTTCGAGACAGGTCATCAACGAGTATGGAAAAATGATGGTGGATGCGCCCGAACTCACCGGCAAAAAGATCGCCGAAGCGCGCGCGATCATCGTCGAATGGCTCAAGAATGAAAATTTGCTTGAAAAAGAAGAGGAGATCCCGCAAAACCTCGCAACCGCAGAAAGAACCGGAGGTATCATCGAACCGCTCCCAAAAAAGCAGTGGTTCATAAACGTAAATAAAGAATTCATTCTTAAGGAATCAAAACTGAACGGCATCGCCTCGGGAGAAAAAACCACGCTCAAAAAAATGATGCGCGCCGTTGTAGAAACCGGACAAACCACCATCATCCCCGACCGTTTTGAAAAGGTGTATTTTCACTGGATCGACAATCTTCGCGACTGGTGCATTTCGCGTCAGATATGGTACGGACATCGCATTCCGGTCTGGTACAGCGAAAGCGGCGAAATATACGTCGGAATTGAAGCTCCCTCCTCCGCTAAAGCTACGGAGGGCGAGCCTAAAGAAGAAGGCTGGAAACAAGACGAAGACACGCTCGACACATGGTTCTCGTCCGGACTGTGGACTTTCTCCACGCTCGGCTGGCCGGACACGGAAGCTCCGGACTTCAAAAATTACCACCCCACATCCATGCTCGAAACCGGGTACGATATTCTCTTTTTCTGGGTGGCACGAATGATTCTCATGTCCGGCTATCTTCTCGGCGATGTTCCCTTCCGAACCGTGTATTTGCACGGATTGGTACGCGACGCACAGGGGCGAAAGATGAGCAAGTCGCTCGGCAATGGCATCGACCCCGTCGACATGGCGGAAAAATACGGTGCTGACGCCACCCGGCTTTCTCTTATCATCGGTACCGGCCCCGGCAACGATACGCGCGTTTCCGAAGACAAGATCCGCGGATACAAACACTTTGCCAACAAGATCTGGAACGTCACGCGCTACGTCCTTTCAAGCGTCGAGGGAATGGATACCGAACAAGCGCCGGAACTCACCGAAGAAGCGAAAGAGCGTCTCGTCGAACTCGAGAATACCATGCAGGAAATTACTGAAGACATGGAAAATTACCGTTTCTACTTGGCGGGAGAAAAATTATATCATTACGCGTGGCACACCTTTGCCGATGTCATTATTGAAGAATCAAAAGATCACATCTTCGGCGACGATCAAAAAACAAAAGCCTCCTCGCAATGGGTACTTTGGTCAATTCTTATTTCTGTGATCAAAGCGCTGCATCCGTTCATGCCATTCGTGACGGAAGAGATCTGGAGCATGATGCCGATAAAAAATAAAAAGTTATTGATCATTGAACAATGGCCACACACCACCACATAAGCATTAAAAAAACGGGTTCGGTCGCACTCGCAGGCATCGCCATCACCTATCTTGCGACCCAAAATCCCGACCACGCCATGCGCCTATCCGGCGTTTTGCTCGGAGGAATTCTTCCCGCCCTTTTCTGGCTCTGGTTTTGGCTCAAGGAAGATAAGGCTCATCCTGAACCGAAAAAAATAATATTCGAGTCTTTTGTCTTTGGAATGATCGCGGTTCCATTTGCTGTATTTTTTGAAAAAATGACCATGGATTTTATCGGCGAGGGGGCCTTTGTTTCCATGGACTGGCTTTTTCTTTTTGCCATGTGGGCGGTCATTGAAGAAACGCTTAAGTATGGCGCCGCATTTATCGCCGGTATCCGTACGAAATATTTCGATGAACCGATCGATGTGGTGATGTATATGATCTCCTCCGCTCTCGGTTTCGCCGCCTTCGAAAACATTCTCTTTATATACAACTCCTCAGTCATTGCTAGCTCATCCATGATACCGCTTCGCTTCATCGGCGCATCGCTTCTTCATGTCGCCTGTTCGGCTCTCATCGGTTTTGGTATCGGCTTCGGCGTTAACCGATCGACTCCTGTCTGCATCGCATGGCTCGTCGCCGGCTTTGCTTCCTCTTTTGCGTTGCACACTGCTTTCAATTATTTTATAATGATCACAGAGGGAAAATATTTATTGAATATTTTTATGATTCTCTGGGTCGTCATGGCTCTTATCATTCTCCTCTTCGAAAAAATAAAACGCGTGCCGTATTACATTGCGGCATACAAATAAAGTTTTGATCTGTCGACTGACGGATCGACAAATATATGCACAATACAAACAAAAAGAGATCTTTTTTTGGATGGCTGAAAAATTTTGCCAATGACGAAGAGTCAGATGACATTACTTTAAAAGAACCCGAGTTTCCGGAATCAAACGGACTGATAGAAGAAACAAAGAACAGCGAAGGAGAGCTCGCCATCGACGTGTACCAGACCGCAACAGAGATCATCGTTCAAACAATGCCTGCAGGCGTTCGCCCTGATGACCTCGTGATCTCGATCACCCCGGAAACGGTTATGATAAGCGGAAAAAGAGAAGCTCCGCATGGCGTTAACGACGAATCTTATATGCTCCGCGAGCTTTACTGGGGTTCCTTTTCCCGCACGATCGTCCTTCCGGAAGAAATACAGCCCGACGAAGCCGAAGCGATCGAAAAACACGGTCTGCTCGTCATCCGTCTTCCAAAATTAGACAAAACAAAACAGCACCGCTTGAAAGTTAAAATGGTGTAACGGAACGAGCTTATAGCTTATAGGTTTTAGCTTATAGGCAACAAACGAACACAAAAAAACGGCATGCGTACATGCCTTTTTTTCTACCCGTCATTCCGGGCCGGGACCCGGAATCCGCGTCGCCGGCTACTCGTCAATAAAGCTCGTTCGTCGTCTATAAGCTAAAACCTATAAGCTATAAGCTCGCTCGTCTATAGGCGCAGAAGTTCTCCGGGTTCCTCGAACAGAAAATCCGGTTTCAAGGCGAGCAGATCTTCCCAATCGCCGAGACCCCATTTTACCAGACCGGTTTTTGCTCCTGCTCCGCTTCCCGCCAAAAAGTCTACGCTCATATCTCCTATCATTAAAGTTTCGCTTTCTTTGGCGCCGGTTAATTTGACGATCTTCTGTACTCCTTCCGGATCCGGTTTTAAACGCACGACATCCTCCGCACCAAGCACGAAAGAAAAATATCTCGATAATTCTCCCAGCTCTTTTTCAATGCTCGCTTTTGAAGAAGAAGAAAGCATCGCCAGCGCATATTTTTGAGAAAGCTGCGCCAAAGTATCCGACACCCAAGGGAACAATTTTATGTTCGGATCATAAGCGGCATGAAATTTTTTATCGAACTCGGGATTCGGGACATACGCGCCGCCGAAGATACGTTCCTCGTTTTTATGCCAGTCCATGTTCGTCCATTTTCTAAACGAATCAACATCAGTAAAAAAACTATCGGGGTCTTTTCCCGCCGTTTCTATGAGCACTTTGTATGCATCATATAGATAGCGCCACGACGCGTCCCGCAAAACGCCGTCAAAGTCAAAAATGATAAGTTTAATGTTGTGAGATGTCATAATTGTGTTTACTGTATCATAAAAATATTCGCATGTCTTGTTAATTCATAGCATGCCAAACAACCGTCATCCCGTGCAACGACCCGGGATCCACGTTGATCGATACCCTGCCGTTCGTTATCCCCTTTTCCGGTTGCGGAGCCTCCTTCAACTGATATACTATAATTAGTTTTAGTTCGTTTTGTTTTTCGTTAGTTGTAGTTGTATGGGGCCCGGGCCCCTTGTGTAGTCAAGTGTGGATCCTGCCGTTTTGGCGGGATTTTTGTATTACCTATTCTTAATGAAATATTCACGCGCAAATTGCGTAATAATCGGTATGAACAGTAAAGATAAAGCAAAACTTATGCTTTCGATCCTGGCGGCGCTTCCGGTACTGATGATCGGTATTGATATAATTCAAAATAGCCCAAAAAGCGCCATAGCATCATCGATAGCCGAAGTGAGAAATTAAACGGCCACATCAATCAGTAGCCTAATATCTCATTCACAAAGATCACAAGGACCTTTCTTTTTGTGGTGGGACTCTCACCCTTAAATATCACTATTTTATTTGATGCGGTGAAGAGAGGAGGGCGAAACATTTTCTTTCATGTCCGCTTAACATATCTCGAGTATCACGGTTTAAGTATTAATAATAATTATAAAAACTCTTTCTATGGAAACAAAAAATATGGAAGTAAAATATTTTAGCGACCCGGATGAAGTACGGACTTTTGAAAAAGGTAAGATCGAGCTGGTAGATATCGGGGGCCGGATGATCGGCAAAGCAACCTTTGAGCCGGGCTGGAAATGGTCCCAGCACGTAAAACCCATTGCAAAAACTGAATGGTGCGAGGCTCCGCATTTCCAATATATCGTATCGGGGACGCTGCACGTGACCATGTCCGACGGTACGGAAACAGATATAAAGCCGGGCAGCGTTTCCACGCTCGCCGCCGGACACGACGCATGGGTGGTGGGAGACGAACCCGTCGTAGCGATCGATTTTCAGGGCATGGTAGACTATGCAAAAAAAGTTGGCCGGTAATATAGATTATCATTTTACCAGCGAAGAAACCCGGGCTAACGTCCGGGTTTTCGGCATACGGACGACGATCTCTCTTTTTTGTTTCGATCTTTCATCTCAAATTTAAGTTTGGAAGATAGGTTAAAGCTATGCCAACAAAACAATCCATATTGAAAACTCGATTTGAACAAAAACCAGCGAAGGATGCAAGATCTTTCGTGCACAATGCGGAAGCGCATGCAAAAGGCCTTATATCGTTCGCACATAAAAACGCGGTTTTTGCCCGCCACCTCGCGCAGGCTATCGCTTCAATTCCTGGACAAAAAGAATATTTTGCACCGCATGACGATCCAAACGCGCTCGATGAAAAAATACTCGCGCCCAAGGACTTAACAGACGCGATATACAGAGCGCAATGGCTCTCGAAGAAACTTAGTGAGGAAAGATTTCCCGGTTCAACAGAAGCAACGGCTCTCTTATCAAATTGGATGAAAGATGATCCGGCAGAAAGCCCTAAATTACTTGTGGTCGGCGTTATCGTGGTTGCCATACCGGGAATAACCATGGGAAAATTCCATAGAAGGAAAAGCATGGCGGTGGTTATCCGCGAGGAAACACTCAAGAGATCGGGATCTTTTGTCGGAAAAAATATCTCAAAAGCTACCGGCGGGGTGCTGTTGAAAGAAGTCCGTTTTGCCGGCGGTGCGCTTGATAAACTGGAACCCGATACAGCGGACTGGTTTTTCGGCGATCGAGAAACGGAAATATATACCGCATCCGGAGAAGTTCTCGAAGAAATGGAGAAGGAATTCCGAAAAGTGCGGATCATACATGAAAAGATACAAGAAGACGGTCGGCCGATTATGATCGCCCTTTCCCCTTCCGTGAATATGGAAACAGCCAGCTCGCGGTGGCCGCTCGATCCCGCAGATGATTAAAGGGTCTTAGTGTTTTACGCGTCAGCGAAGACGGTTTCTTTTTTTATTTCTTTTCTCTTTTTCGCGAACCTCCGCTTCGTCCATCCCAAAATAATGCGCGACCTCATGCCATACCGTATCTTTGACGATATCCGGTATGTCTTTCTCGTCCTTTGCGTAATCTTCGATCTCCCGTTTGAAGATGGTGATCTTATCGGGAAGAACGAACCCATATTCGCTTCCGCGTTCGGTCAGCGGGATACCCTCATAAAGACCTAAAAGAAAGCTCCTTCGCCTTGTTCCTTTTTTCTCGATCTGCTCGGCGCTCGGCCTATCCTCCACCACAAAAGCCACATTGCTCAAGCGAGCCAAAAAACGCGCCGGTATAACATCGATCCCCTCTTGCACCAGTTTTTGAAAATCATCGGAAGTCATGAGAAGTGTGTCGGAGAGATTTTTTCCGTCTCTACTAACTACTTACTACTAACTACTAACTCAATTCTAACGTGATTCCCCCTCAAAATCGGGTATCACAATACCCCATTTCATCGTGGCAACATCGAGCTTCAAATAAGCGCTCTTTCCGACGGAAGGCCACGCCATGACCGACTCGCCGGGCGCACGGTCCGCATAATTCACCACAACCACGTTCTTGTGTTTTGGATTTTTACTCTCCTCCGTAGTCTGCGGAGCGATCCTGTCGCCCAAAAGATATCCGTCCGTACCGACATATCCGCGGTCGGTGTTGACAGCTCCGACAACATAAAAGAAAGTCCCGGGCGCAGGTTCTCCTCGATCCTGAGTGATAAGAAATACAATATCATCTTTCGCACCATCGGCATCAAGGTCTGTTTTCAATTCATTACCGAAGTAATACGTGAACATTTTCAGATCAGAGCCGGAAACCTTCTCTTCAGCGAAACCGTTCACCAGTTTTACCTTCTTTCCCTCAATGATATATTCCCCATCCATGTGCTTGTCCGCAGCGACCGACGGCGTCTGTTTTTCTTCATTACTTTTCTTTATGAACGCAGGGTTAGTAAAAAAGTAGGCGATCCCAAGAATGGCAATGATAACAGACACGATAATAAGTGTTTTTTTCATGTATGACATTATATCACATTTTAGCTTTTTTCCATTCTTGTCGTCGCTCGTAGCGCCAACGCAGCTAAACAATCGTCATTCCGGGCAAGGACCCGGAATCCACGTCGTCGTTACATCGTCATTATTCGCAAAGCCGGGCGCACCCCCAAACCTCCCAAATTCACGCGCCCGTAGCGCTTGATATTGCTTCGCGCGCCAATAAAGACCGCACGCGAAGGGTGATTTCCCCGCGTTCTCGTCCACCACCAAGAACAGCCGAGTTTTTTACCGTTTTCAATTATATAATCCTTTTCGATCGATTTGTCATATACATACAACCGATACCCGTCGGCTTTTTTTATTTTGGCAAAATCCGTTCCCACCGCACGCCTCCGAGCTGCCGTTTCGTCCGTCGCATCAGTAAAAGTTTTTACCTCATCCACGCTCAGTAAAAAAACCTTATCTTCCGTATCCGGACAACCCTCACCGTTGCCACCGCAAAACGCAGTCTTAATGATCCCTTTCTCATCGTCATCGAAAGCAGCGTTGTAAAATTCATCGTTCAGCCACTTCCGCAGATCGCAATCGTGCCAAGTAATATCCGCATCCTCGCTGTGATACGGCTTGTCGTCGTTATGGTACCGTTTGCAGTCCAAAATATACTCGCTCAAAATCAAAAGTTCCCCGCCTGAATTTTGCAGTACGCGCCATGAAATAGGCGTCCGATCAGTACCGTCCGCCAACTGAGGATAAATGCCAAAAGTAATAATATCGCCAGCCTTTGCGTTCCGAAATGACGGCGCGTTTTCCTTATGTTCCGTCATACGGTCGTTTTATTGTAACCATTTGCTTTTTTCCAAAGGCCGTTTGAAACAAAGAAAATGGCTGTTGCCAGGAGCGCGCCCAGCGTATCAAGGAGCATGTCTTTTTGCGCATCCCAGATATCGCCCTGACTGCCGAGATAAGCGGCTCCCGCTTCCGGAGCTGCCAGCGCCGCGTAGATCCATTCCACTAATTCATACCCCATGGCGACAGAAGCGATGGCGAAGACCGGGTAAGTAAATAGCAGAAATTTGTTTGCAATGAGTTTTTTTACGTAGAGCCATTCCGCGATCGCAAAAGCATAAAATCCTACGGAAAAATGGGCGATCCGATCGAAATGATTCCGACTAAATCCGAAGAGATCAGTAAACCAATCCATTGGGACGAGAGCAAACGTGAAATGCCCGCCGATGGTATGGAGGTAAATAAGCACGAACATGAACGAGTAAGCCATGTTCGAAAATCGAATGCCTTTTGCGTACAGCGCGAACACGACCGAAAGAATGATCCACACGGTCAAATTTTCCACAAACCATGTGCCTCGATCGATCGGGTCAAACGCCAAATAAGCGAAAAGAACGGCATAGATCCCCATCAACCAAAACAATAATGTAGATTTTTTTTGCATAGTATTTAATGTTACCTGAACCTCTATAATACGCCAAAATCAAAAAATACGAAACAGATAAATAAATAATGGGGTCAGATGCGACATAAAAAACCGCCCGAGGGCGGTTTTGCTCTATCTGCCAAATTCTTTTATTTGAGGGCAAGCGCGAAGGATTTCTTCTCCGCCAAAAAAAGTTATCTCGCCTTTATTGAACGCTTTTTTTGAATTAAACAGACGAACGGCGCATTCAGGAACATTTGCACGGAGAAACATGGTAGCCATTTCATTCCTTCTGCTTGTCGGATCAAAATAGCTTCTGCCCGGCATAATATTTCGCGCTTCGTGAACGCCGAAACGCGCTTTTTTTGAAACGCGAAGCGAATTCCCGGCCGAAAGTTTGATGATGCAAGAGCTGTAGCAATCGTAATCGATAATGAGCGGTTCCCCCGTTTTTTTAATGTTTTCAACAAGATCAATGTATACGCCGATATATCCGCCTTCGTCAACAAAAGGTTTGTCAGCTTCGAAGCTTGTCAAACTTAAAAGAAGAGAAACAATAAAAACAACAAAAAGAAAAGCAAGTTTTTTCACAACATCCTCCAAAAAGAATGAACTCTGATTTTCACCGTACCACGAATTTCAGTTTGGTGCAACAATGATGCAGATTCACTGTCAAGGTCGTTAATGGGGTCATTAATGGTTAATGGGGTCAGGCACCATTCTTTTGTAATTTTCATGTTCTAATGTTTTTTCTTCGGTCTCCCCGGCTTATTCAGCGATGAAGACAATTCATATTTTTCAACCATATCCATACTCCAAATATCGCGACCATACGGTACTCCTTTATTTATCGAATTTCTGATCTTTACAACATCATCTTCTTTTTCCGGTTTGTTTATCCATACGCTGTATTTTTCCGGAAAATCAACGAGCGGCGAGGAAAGCAATTTTTTCTCTTTTTCCGAACCGTTCGATCTTCTCCACGAACTTCCCCATCGCCAATCTTCACAATTTTCCGTCAACTTTGCCCTCATCGGATTTCTTTCTACGTATTTAAAAACAGAGAGAAAATAACTGTCCGTATCCACAAGAAATGATTTGTATCTTCCTTGATAGAGATGCCCGCCACCGATATTTTCTTTCATGACATGATGTTTTCGGGTGTGGCTTGTCGTAAGCCAGTGCATAAAGAGAGAAAGATCACCGTCCTTTTTTGGATACAAAACAAGATGCCAATGATTCGGCATAATCGTATAAGCGATGATTCTCATATCCACAATAAATTCCTTTGCGTGTTCAAGCAGTGATTCAAAAAGAAGATAGTCTTCTTCATTTTGGAAAATAGTCTGCCTGCCATTTCCTCTGTTTATGACGTGATAGACTTCACCCCCGACATCAACTCTTTCATTTCTTGGCATAGGAGAATATTGTATCATACTTTTTTAAAAACAATAGTGCCTGACCCCATTACCATTACCTATTATTTAACACCGATTATTTTTCTAAACTCGTCGGCTATACATTCCTGTTGATCTGTAAAATCCATATCGTACCTATCAATAAGCGATTTCCATTTTTTAAGGTCTGACCTCCCCTCTTCTGGCCTTGCTTCAAAAGAAAAACTCATAAATAACTCTTTATATTCATCGCAGAGGTGTTGTATTTCCTCGGATAATTTCCGTGGTAAATAGTGCCTATTTCTCTTGAGATACTCCAAAAAACAATTAAACGCCTCGGCTGTTTTTTTACGTCGGGCTTTTTCAGCATCAGCCGACCCGTCATCTTGAAAAAAAGAAACGAGTTCCCCCATAATTCGATGGAGTTCCTCCATTCTTTTCATTATTTCATCTAATACTTCGGCTCGTTTTGAATATAGCCCCGACTCTTTTATTGCGCGAATTTGAGTTCGGTGATTCATCCATACATTAACAAGCGCGGTAACAGCACCAGATCCAAGTATAGCAATAATAAAGGTTTCCCAATCCATTTTTTTTCAATCCGATTAAATCATTAGTACATGAATTTTGAATAAGTAGAATCGGGGTCAGGCACCCATTCTGACTAAAATTTCCTCAAGTTTGAAGAAATTTCAAAACACGAATTATCTCGTTATTAATTTCAGACTCAATAAGCTCACTAGCAATTTGAAATTTACTGAAAGATACATTGAATTCCTGCTTAGACCAATCGCTAAGAGAAGATAATACTTGTTTTCCTGGAATAATAGTTAAAATATCATCAGGATGCTGCCATTTTGTATTTACCATTTCTCTTGCTTTTTTATTACATGTAGATACGCTTAATCCGCGATCGCTTTTCTTTATTTCATCAGAAATATTATCCACAATATCATTTTTTATCTCTTCGGCTATTCCTAATACCTTACTGTTGATAAGTTGTAGTGTTGGGTTTCCTATATGTGCCTGTTTTTTAATATACCTTAGTACGGCGGCGGGAATTATGAGATAATTCTCTATTTCTTTTTTATCCCAAATATGAATTTTTATGTTATTTTTCCCTGCACTCAACAATCTGTTTTCGATTTCGTCGGGTAAATGATAGTCAGAGTCAAATACACAATATGTTTCTACTCCAGTATTCTTAAGACCTATGTTCAGTCCAATTACTCTTTCCCACCCAGACCACCCATCTGTGTACCCTACTGGTATCGAAGAAAGATTCAGGGGACTGAGGGTGAACAATTTTTGAAGGATTTCTAGTATTTTAAGATCATCTTTTTTTCCTTCTAAAAATATGAATTTTTTTGCCGACCAATAGCGGATTAATTCTAAATTATGCACGCTCCCCAAACTCTCAATAATTTGTTGTACCCCGGGAACACCATCTAGAAACACAGACTCGTTATTTTCTCTTTTTACCACCAAAATATTAAGCGGTTCAACATCCGAAATGATTTCAATCGAATGTGTTGCTATTATCGCCTGTTTAAATTTACACCTAAAGAAGTTAATAAGATTTCTTTGCATATCTGCATGAAGATAAACATCTGGCTCATCTAATATTACGATTGAATTTTTATCACATCTCGCGAGAAACCACATCGTTTGTAGCCACATTTGTAAGCCGTGCCCCATTGTTGCAATCTCTCCAATAAAGTTGCTATCTTCTACGAGCAAAAAAGGTGGTTCATCATTTAACTGACTTCCTTTTTCAAACCTAATTATTTTTAAACCTTCCCAACTACTTTCTGAAAGTTCTTTAAATTTATTAAAGTACTGTCCGAGATGAATCAGTTGGTTTCGAAAATGTAAGGACGCGAGATTTGAAAAAATATTATATTTCACATATTCTTCAGTAAGCAAATCCTCCTTGTCTTTTAATGGACCAATTTGAGGAAGAATGTTTATTTCTGACATCTCATTTATTAACGCCTGTGATTTATTTAAAATAATCTTACCCTGACTGTCAAATATTAACGCGAACAACTCAGCTTTTTCTCCAATCATTAAATCGATTTTTGCGTTATTATCAAAAAAAACAGTTATTTTTGCTGGTCCATCGTTGTTTTGAAAAAATAACCCATTTAAACCAATATCCAGTCCTTTTATAGAAGGACTCACTCCTAAACACTTTTTAGGTAAATCAGTCCAATCGGGAGGCATTTTATATGGAAGTTTTCTGTACCTATTTGTTACTAAAGAAATTAAACGCAACGCTTCAACAATAGTGGATTTTCCTGCATTGTTTTTACCAACAATAACCGTTAAGTCCCGGAAGCATAATGTATGTTTCTGAAAACATCGAAAATTTTCTAAGGTAATCTTCTTAATCATATAAATTCGAGACAGTTATAATTCTCTTACGAACGGTAGTCAGGCACTCATTCTTTTTAAAATCCGTATGCTAATAATTTACACAAAAATCACCTGCAAAAGATACTCCTTTGCGAGGTAATTTTTTGCGTGCTGGGGCGCTTGGGCTCGAACCAAGAGTCTCCTGCTTCAAAGGCAGGCGTGTTACCATTACACTACACCCCAATATCTCGATTTACACTGGCTATCATAGCACAAATCCTTGAAAAAACAAAAAAAGGCGGTCAATTTGACCGCCTTTGGGTTCTTTGCACTAAAAGATCAACTCTTTACTAACAAATGCGCGGGAGGATCTCTCCAGCGGGCATTAGTATGGGTTTTTCGGTGCCGAGAAGGGTTTCTGCGGTTACCGAACCGGTTTTGTGTTCCTTCACTACTTCGCCGATGATGGCGGCTTGTTCTCCACCTTTAAAAGTTTGGAGAATTTTTACCGTTTTTTCGGCATCTTCCGGTTTTACAAAAAGAACAAATCTTCCTTCGTTGGCCACGTGCAGCAGATCGTAACCGAGAATTTCTGCAAGTCCTTTTATTTCCTCATCGACGGGAACTTTCTCCTCATCGATGCGGATGTGAACTTTTTTCACTCTCGCTATCTCGTTTAGCACGGCGGCAACTCCGCCTCGTGTTGCATCGCGCATACATTTCGGATTGATATCCCGATCGTACAAACTCTTGACCATTTCATTCAATGGAGCGGAATCCGAACGAAGCGGATCAAATCCTTCTCTTGCAGACATGATCGACATGCCATGTCGGCCGATGTCTCCTGAAACGATAATTTTGTCTCCGACCGAAACTTTTTTCGGTCCGGGAGTCAAACTTTTCTCGCAGAAGACTACGCCGATGCCGGAGGTAATTATATATATGCCGTCGCCTTTTCCTTTCGGTACGACCTTCGTATCGCCCGTAACGATCTTTATGCCAGCTTTTTTTGCTGCCCTTGCGAGTAATAAAACAAGCAATTTTAACCGCCTTAACGGGAGTCCTTCCTCAAGAATGAACGCGACGTTAAGATAAAGCGGCATTGCCCCCTTCATTGCCAAGTCATTGACCGTTCCATGAACGGAAAGCGAAGCTATATTTCCGCCCTTGAAGAAAATAGGGTCAACCACGAAGGAATCGATACTAGTCGCGAACTGCCCCGGTCCCGATACGTCAAAAGTTGCCGCATCATCTTCCGCTTGCAGATCGGGAAACGCCTTTGCGAACATTTCACTGATGAGCTTTTGCATGCTCTCTCCGCCCGATCCGTGGGCCATGGTGACGACATCCGTCTCTTTGTACCCCGTCACAGGGCATTCTAAACTATAAGTCATTTAGTTTCTCCTTGCCCTGAGCTTGTCGAAGGGCTAATGTCCTGCTGATACAAAAAGTATGCCGCGCATGCGCCCTCCGAGGAAACCATAAGCGCCCCGATAGGATGCTCTTGCGAACATTCCTTTCTGAAAAAAGGACACTCTGTTGGTTTAATTTTCCCCATCAGAACGAGACCGCAATATGCATTGGGTTCGGGTTCTTTTCGGGCATCTATATTTTTCCATTTCAGTTCGGCATCGTAATGAAGATATTCATCGCGAAGTCCGAAACCGCTATTTGGTATTGTTCCGATACCGCGCCATTTTCGATCGATTATCTTGAAATACTTATCAATGAGTGTTTTTGCCACGGTATTGCCCGAAGCGCGAGCCACCCATCCGTAAGCATTTTCAATTTCACTTCGACCGTCTCTCAACTGTTTCAAGACCATAAGCGTGCCGTTCAAAATGTCTACCGGCTGAAAACCGGTAACCACGATCGGAACGCCGTATTTTTGGACGAGCGGTTCGTATTCTTCCGTGCCCATAACCGTACACACGTGGCCGGCGGCGAGAATGCCGTCAACAACGCATTCCGGATCGCTCAAAATTACTTCGAGCGCGGGAGGAACGCGAACCATGGCGGGAAGGATCGAGAAGTTTTTCACTCCGTCCGTTTCTGCTCTATGGAGCGCTGCGGTGATCGGGGCCGTTGTGGTTTCAAATCCGATGGCAAAAAATATGACTTCTTTGTCGGGATTTTGTTTCGCGATCTCGACCGCTTCAGTTGGAGAATACCGCACCCACCGAATGTCGGCTCCTTTCGCTTTTGCTTCAAACATATTTTCATCCGAGCCGGGAACGCGCAGCATGTCGCCGAAGGACGTGAAGATCACGTTCGGCTGTTTCGCGAGTTCCAGAGCAAGGTTGATGGTTTCAATGGGAGTAACGCAAACGGGACATCCCGGACCGTGGACAAATTCCACCTCCTCGGGAAGCGCCGAATGGATACCGTACTGTAAGATCGAATGGGTTTGCCCTCCGCAAATTTCCATTATGCGAATCGGCAATTTTATTTCAGGGTTTTGTTTGATCTCCTCGACCGTTCTTTTGATCTCGGCGATCACCCCCTTCGCAACTTCCTTGTCGCGAAATTCGTCAATATATTTCATCGTTATCTCCTGACGCTTTGCAGCAATGTGATCGTTTCAAGCGCAAGCGCTTCATCGATTATTTCAAGCGCATTGCCCGCATGAGTCAGGCAATAATCGTCGACTTTCGCACCGGGGCAAAACAAAAGCGAAATGTCGCCTTTTATCGCCCCTCCAAAATTCACTTTGGCTGTGCGGAAAGGTTCATTGCCTTCAATAGCAACGATTTTTCCCGGTATAGATAAACACATATCATCACCTCCTTTACTTTGTCATTCCGGGCAACGCCGCGCCATGCCGTAGCCTTGGCGGAGGATGGACCCGGAATCTATATTTAACGTTTCCGACGTGGATTCCGGATCAAGTCCGGAATGACGGACGGAATCTAACACCGCCGTGATCTGACCGAGAGCAATGCCTCCGTCATTCATCGGCACCTTGCCTTGAGTGAATATTCTGCCGTCGTCCGAATATCCCTCAAGTTTTTTTATCGTTGTTTCCAACAGATATTTATTTTGAAAACATCCGCCGGAAAGAACAAGCCGTCCTTCTCCTGAAACGAGAAAAATTCGAGCGATCACCCTCGCGAGCGTATTGTGAATTTTTTTCGCAATAACGCCCGGACGAATTCCCAACTCGTATTCATATACGATGTCGCGGATCATCGGTTCCCAATTAAATATATATTCATCCCCATCTTTTACGACGGATATCTCATAATTTTCATTGGTCGTTTCATCGCCGATCGCCTGTTCCAAAAGTATCGCCGCATGCCCTTCATAATCGGACGAGTGGCAAATATCTAGGATCGAAGCGACGGCATCGAACAATCTTCCGGCACTGGATGTCATAACGACGTTCATTTTGTTTTTCAGCATTTGAGGAAAGAGTTTCCTTTCAACGCCAATCAGCGCTTTCACCGATGCGAATCTGTCGGAATCGAAAATTTCTTTTCCGTAGATCTCATAAAGGATCGCGGCTGCGGAGTATCTCGGCTCACGTGCGGCTTTGTCGCCGCCGATCAAACCGAAAGTGCGCAAATGCGCGTAGCGCGTGAGGCCGGTTTCGCTGACGCGGAAAAATTCTCCGCCCCAGATCGTGCCGTCTTCGCCGTATCCCGTACCGTCCCAAGCCACACCGAGCGCTGTTTTTCCTACAATGTCATTTTCAGTCATTGCGGATAAAATATGCGCTTTGTGATGCTGGACGCGATAGAGAGGAATGTGATGTTCCTCGGCAAACGCTTCCGCCATTCTTGTCGATGCGTAATCGGGATGCAGATCGCAGACAACCGCCTCCGGTTTTTTCTCCCGAAAAGCGAGCGTGTCGTTGATCGATCTCAAAAGTGCGTCCCCGGAAGCTGTGGTTCCCATATCGCCGATGTGCTGTGTCAAATAGACTTTGCCATCGGTGAGAACCGCCCCCACATTTTTCAGATCTGGACCAAAAGCCACGATCGTCGGCGTACTTTCGACTGGTGCTTGCCCTGCATAGCCTTGGCGAAGCAGGGACTTTCGACTTTCGACTTTTATAGGCATCGGAGCGTATCCCCGCGCCCTTCTCAAGATGACAGTCTTCCCGTTTATCACTCTCGCGATCGAATCGTCAACGTGACGAACGATACCGCGATTATGAACGAGAAAAGCGTCCGCAATATGTCCAAGCAATACGACCGCCTCATCCTCATCCGTAATGATAGGCTCGTCCGACAAGTTGCCGCTCGTGGCAACGATCGGAAAACCGAGATCCGCCATCAATAGATGATGAAGCGGAGTGTATGGAAGCATCACGCCGAGAACGTTGCTATCGGGAGCGATATCTTTATGTGGAACTTTCTCAACTTCGGAAGGACGGTCCTTCCTCTTTAAAAGCACGATCGGCGATTGTCGGGACAAAAGAAGTTTTTCTTCTTCCATCGAAACTTCGCAATGCGCTTTTACCAGTTCAATGTTCGGATACATAACCGCAAACGGTTTTTGTCCTGGCCGTCCCTTTCTCTCGCGCAACTTTTTGATCGCGATCGGATTAATGGCATCGACTATCAATTGAAAACCGCCAAGCCCTTTTAAGGCGACGACTTTTCCGTAATCAATATATTCTTCTGCCATACGAAGCGCACTATCTCGAGTTGCGAGATCTTTTCCATTTTGATCCAGCAGTACCAAATGCGGACCGCAAACTGGGCATGCGTTCGGCTGTGCATAGAACCTGCGATTCGCAGGATCGTTGTATTCTTTCTCGCATTCCGGACACATCGGAAAAACTTTCATCGATGTATTCGGGCGATCATACGGGACCCGTTCGATAATTGAATGTCGCGGACCGCAGTTGGTGCAGTTCGTGAACGGATACCGAAAGCGCCGATTTTTTCTGTCGAATATTTCGCTTTGGCACTCCGGACATGTTGCCAAGTCGGGAAGCACCAAGGCTGTTTTTTCTCCAAAATTGTCGCTTTCGCGAATTTCGAATTTTTCATATTTTTCCGTATCGTCGAGATACGAATATTCCACGAAATCGATCGCCGCCACTTCGGGAGCATGATCTACAACGCACCGGGCAAATTCAAGAAGGTCTATCACATCCGCCTCTGCAGCGATCTCAACGCCTCGAACGCCGTTAATAACCCAGCCTAAAACACCCAGTTTCTCAGCAAGCCGCAACACAAAAGGTCGGAATCCGACGCCTTGTACGGTGCCCTGTATCTTAATTTTGAGCCGTTTTTTTCTCAATCCTGTTTCTGTCATTTCTATCTCCTGTTATTTCAATAGTGTCAAGGTACTATGTATAGTTTTGCACTATTTTTTATATTTTGTCAACTCGAAAAAACGACCGCCGTACTAAGGCTTTATTTCGTCATCCCGGACCGCGCTGCGCCATGCCGTAGCCTTTGGCGAAGGATGGATCCGGGATCCACGTTAATAGTTCCACTGACGTGGATTCCGGATCGCTGTCCGGAATGACGACGAGTTTTTTTGTGAATGCGTGTTTTACAGAAAAAAAATACCCCGCTTTTGGGCGGGGCATGAGGATATCGATCTGACTTATTAGTGAACGAGATCAAGTACTTTAGACCAAAGGTCGGCGGCATAATTCGCCGTTTTTGACCAGAGGTCGGAAGCCTGATGTTCTGCTTTATTCCAAGCGTCGTTGGCCTGTTGCCAACCTTCCCATGAAGCAACGGTATTCCATGTTTTTTCTGTCCAACCGGGCTCGTGCACTTTTTTTGGAGCGACGCAAGCCTGTTTCGTCGGAGCATTCTTTACATCTGTGGAATAATAATATTGAACGCATTTGGTTCCATCTGCGGCCACACCATATTCGAACACGATGGGTTCCCGTGATTCCAATACTCCCAGAGCGGTTTTATATTTAACCACTACGGAAACAGGATATTCATCTGCCAATCCGGGCGCTTGCTTAACGAGCGCGGCGCTAAAATTCTCCTCGGTCAATTTTTTGCTCATGATGGCATCTTCGATCTCGGGATGTATAACGAGCATCAAAGCCCCGAAGATCAGAAACGCAAAAATTAATCCCAATATTGAGAGGACCGGCCATGCTCTTTTTTTCTTCGCCTGATTGGTTTTGGGCGCGGTTTTTGGCGGTGCTGAGCTTACCGCTTCTTTTTCCGGTGTGGCTGGTTGTTCTGAAGATTTGACGGCTTCAACTTTTGTTTCTTCGGTCATTTTTCAATACCTCCTTCAAGGTAAAAACGATGCATATTTCGGAAATAGATCGTTCCTTAGTTTGCATTCCAAGTGCATTATAAGCATTTAATCTGTCAAATGTCAATACAAAAAAACGACCCCTTGCGGGATCGTTTTTCTTTGTTTTACATATTCCCTCTTTTTGCCCTGTGGCAATCTCGGCAGAGAAGCTGCCCGAGTCTGGACTCATCCGGTTCGAAAGGAAGTTCGTTGATAGCGGTTCCGCATCCTGAGCAGGACCAATTGCCCTGGTGCATGGTGCGAGGACCTCTATTGTCGCGATTTCCTCCTCCTCGGGTGTCCCTATCTCCTCGCTTTGCTCTGTGGCAATCGCGGCAGAGAAGCTGTCCGAGTCTCTCCTGATCCGGCTGGAAAGGAAGTTCATGTATTGCGCCTCCGCAACCCGAGCATGACCAGTTACCCTGGAACATGGGTCGTGGTGTGAAGCCGCCTCCGTTGTTATCGTACGCCATTTTAAATATTTTATTTAATTCTCGACCTTTTAACGTGTAGGGCAAGATGGCTTATTCACGAGCACAACGCCGTAGAAACTACCCTCTTTATCGCCGAAAACACTATACAAAACATTATAGACGAAACCGCGGATTAAAGTCAAACAAATGTGTGATAACCGCATTTTACGCTATTTACTTTCGGTATTGTAAAGGATACCATGTATAAGTATCAGGGATGGGTATCGGTATCAGGGGCGACGGATGGCGTCATTTCCTGATACTGATACTGCCCCCTGATACTCTAAAATCCCTCCGTCGTTCAATGGATAGGACATAAGTTTCCGGAACTTAAAATGCAAGTTCGATTCTTGCCGGGGGGACTAGCGAAGACGAAGAGAATAGATAATTGAGAATAGAAAATTGATTAAATAAAAAAAATCCGCTAAATAAAAAATATCCTTCTAAGACATTAAAAACAAAAACAACTTCTTTGCCCGTCATTCCCGCGAAGGCGGGAATCCAGAGTTTATTGATATGAATTCTGGATTCCCTTTTTCAAGGGAATGACGAATAAAAGTTAAAAATAAATAATCTTTAATCTATTTTCAATTTTCTATTTTCTATTTTCTATTATTATGTTCGAATCACTTCATACTCACACGACCCTTTCCGATGGCAAGCTATCTCACAAGCAGATGTTTTTGCTGGCGGAATCGCTCAACGTTTCTGTTGTCGCTTTTACCGACCATGATGCGATCCTTAATGACGATGCGATCTCCTATCTCACCACGGTAAAATCTTCTCGCACAAAATGGATCTCCGGGATCGAGATCAGCGCAGCGCCCCCGAAAGAGATCTCGGGTCTCGGTAAAGGCGGTCTGCATGTCATCGGACTATTTGTCGACCCGAAAAACCCGGCACTCATGGAGCACTGTACAAAAGCGCAGGCTGCGCGGGTGGAGAGAATGGAAAAAATAGTTTTTAATCTCAAGCTCCTCGGGTTCAGTATTTCGGAGAGCGAATGTCTTATCGCGTCCGGAGGCGAAGCTATCGGCAGGCCTCATATCGTCGAAGCGCTGAAATTACATCCCGAGAACGAAAATGTTACCAAGCTCTTGATCGAAAAAATGAAAAAGGAAGCGGAAACCGATAGTGAAGTTCGAGAAAAATATGAAAAAATGATGGGCGCAGGAGAACACCAAATTCCCTATTCCCTTTTTCTTTCGCCGGATGCCTACCTGAAAGGCTATGAAGAAGTCACATACGCGCCGGATCTCGACGAATCGGCAAAACTTATTCGAGATGCCGGCGGGGTCGCCGTTATCGCGCACTATTTCACCGTGAAGAAAAAAATGGATTATTTCTTTATCGAAAAGCTGCTGAAAGAAAAGAGGATCGACGGAATGGAAACCGTTTACGGACTTTGGCAGATCGGTCAAAAGAACGAGTCCGAGATCGAAGCTGACAAGATCGAACTGCGAAAACTTCTTAAAATTTACGATGGCATAGCGAGCGGCGGACCTGACGCTCACTCCGAAGAAGATATGAGAAAATATGCTTCGCTTGGAACGTTCGCATCGCAATCGATCGGCATGACCGAAAAGATACTCGAGTCAGGAAAAGTCGATAAAAAACATTCCTCGCTCTAGATACTAATATACGAATGGGTACCAATATACTAATGGCAACGAATACGAACGATTGGTAACCGTCATCATCCGCATCGGACGAACTACCGACGTGGATCCCGGGTCTCGGCCCGGGATGACAGTAAAACAACGATTACGGCATTATTTGGACGCGTCCAACCGTTTTATTTCTTGTTCTTCCACAGCCAATCGGCAAAATCGTAAGCCGTATCATACCCTTTCTCAACGTATGTTTTTACGCCTTCGATACTCCACGTGTCGGCAAGAGCACCTCCGACGTTTAAAGAAATATTCACTCCCGATACTCTCATGGTCATTACCGCCGTTTCAGTAAGAAATGTGCCTTCAATAAGCTTCAGGCCGGTAACAAAGCTCAATTTCTTGTTATCATCTTCGGACTTTACTTTGATGTTGTAATGCTTCGGATTTTTCATCATGTCGAACACCTTATCAAGAGTGTCCTGGTTGGCTTTCGTAGGTAAAGAACCGCTGCCCTCCGGTAATTTTTTGACCGGCTTTTCCGGTACTTTTTGAGGAATTACAATGTTTGTTGGTTCATCCATAGATTAAGTTTATCAAGTTTATAAAGTTTATGAACTTTTATAGATGCGCGTGATCGTTCCAAATGCGCAATCGAAAACGGATATCGTTTATGAAATTTCCATATTCCGCGATCGTGATGCCCGTGTTATCTCCCACCATAAAATAACGCATGGTCCGATAGAATTCGACGGCTTTCGCATCATCTTCAACCGCCATGGCGGACAGCATGATCTTGATAAACAATTCGTGCGTTACCACGATAACCGTTTCTTCTTTGACCGAACATAAATAATCAAGCGCTTTTCTCGCACGAGCCACCGCTTCAAATAAATTCTCTTCGTCGAGATGATGCCAATCGGGGATCGGTTCGTGTTCGATCATTTCGTCCATTATCAGCTTTGATTCCGGAATAAATCTTTTTTTTCCGACCAGATCTGTTGGCCTTCGTAATTCCCGAAAGAGTTCCGACGAAGTGATCTCGAGGCCGGTCTTTTCTGAGATCGCATGCGCGGTTTGCTGAGTACGCTGGTAATCGCTGGCGATAATGCGATCCGCGGGTATCGACACGAATCTTTCGGCGACAAGCGACGCCTGCTCCATCCCTTTTTCCGTCAAAGGGTCTTTTCCGTCTTGATATTCATTATTCACATTATGTACGGTCTGCCCGTGTCGAACGAAATAAAAACGCTTGAGAACGGTATATTGTGGATTCATAATATTTTTTTTATTTAATAGAGTTCTTTCAAGGGTATCGCCTCCATTCCGCGTCATTCCGGGCCGCGACCCGGAATCCACGTCGTGTCATCGCTCTCCGTGGATCCCGGGTCGCTGCCCGGGATGACGACGGGCGAAAAAAAATATCTAATGTTCTTTTGCTTGAAAAAGTTTTGCGACAGCAAGTTCGACCGGCAGCTGCGGAATGAAAGCTTTCGCAATATCGTCCGATGCTTCGAGAAAAACAGTAAGAGCGAGAGACAGTTTCAATTCTTTGTTTATCGGCAGTTCCGACAAAAATTTGAAATCTTCGACCGTAAAATCGTCTGAGAGAGCAGTGCGCATATCGGGAGCGAGCCGAAGCAGCATGACCGCGCGGAGTTTGGTAAGGACCAATTTCAGAAAAACCGCGATATCGATATTTTCGTCAGTGATCCGGCGGATCGCAGAAAAAGCGCCGGAAGCATTTTGATCGTTAATGGCGGAAATAAATTCGTTGACGATCGCGCTCTTGGGAACGCCGGTGATCCTTTCAACCTCTTCCGCTGAAATTTTCTTGGCATCCGATGAATACAAAACTTTTTGCAAAGTTACGAGTGTGTCGCGGAACGAACCGTCGCCAAGAAGCGCGATGAGCTCTGCCGAAGCGTGATCCACAACCCTCTCTTCTTTTTTTGAAATCTCCAAGACGAGATTTTTTAATGTTTCTATAGGCGGTTTTTTGAACGTGAAAACCTGACAGCGCGAGAGAACCGTATCAAGCACCTTATGCGCATCCGTCGTGGCGAGAATGAAAATGACGTGAGCAGGCGGCTCTTCCAGAGTTTTCAAAAGCGCATTGCCGGCTTCTTTGGTCAGCATGTGCACTTCGTCGATGATATACACTTTGTATTTTCCCTCGAATGGAAAGGTTTTAACCGCTTCGCGGAGTTCGCGGATATCATCGATCCCGCGATTGCTGGCAGCGTCTATCTCATAGAGGTCGCTCGAACTCGTACCGATCGCATTCGCAAATATTCTCGCCACGGAGGTTTTACCTGTTCCGCGAGTTCCGCAGAAAAGATAGGCATGAGCGATATTTCCGCTTTTAATAGCGCCCTCCAGTACGCGGACAACGTGATCCTGGCCAAGCACTCCCTTGAAATCGTGCGGACGATATTTTCGATATAAAGCTGTTTCAGACATACAGAAAGTATAACAGAAAAGACGAAACACGAAAATAGAAAATAGAAAATAGAGAATTGAGAATTGAGAATAGAAAAAACCGCTTCAATTTAACAATGAAGCGGTTTTTTTGATTAAGCTGCGGTGATAGTCGGTGTTGCGACCTTTTTTGGAGCGGCTTTTTTCTTCGCTTTTGCTTTCGGTTGCATTTCTTTCACCAAGCTCTTCCAATGTTTTTTCATATCCTTTACGAGCTCTTGTACTTCGTTCGGGTCGATGTCTTTGACCTTCGCATACTTCTCGGCGACCGTATCGATGACCTTCTGATAGGTTTCCTCGTCAACCGCTTTTAATTTTTCAATTTTTTCCAACACTTCGCCCTTTGCTTTTACGATCCAGCCCTTAAGTTTTTTCTTGTTTGCCGGAGAAGGTTTACCCTGTCCATACAAAAAGTATGATCCTGCAATTCCCGCTAACACGCCCGCCACCAACGGAAGCGCAATGCCTTTCGGCTCTTCTTTCTTCTTCGTTGCCATATGATTATCTATGATTAACTGTTAATAATTAATTTGGGAATAATTTTCGAAAAGTCTCGGTCAGATGAATTCGCTTTCTTCTTTAGGAGCTTTCTTTTTTCTCGCCCTTTTCGGTTTGCTTTTTGAGAAAGACGCGGCTGTCTTTTTCATAACGTCGATGATCGGTTTAAAGCCGAACTGATGCTCGTGAAGCATTGTTCTGAAAGCGGCGAGATCTTTTGAAAGATCCATTGCGCCATCGGTAATGCGGTCGGAAATTTTTCGAACATTCTTAAACACTCGCCATGCTTCGATGAGTATCATCACCAGCAGTGAAGTAACGATGAAAACGCAAATCGTCGTTACGAAAAAAAATACGTCGGATTTTAATATACTATCCATGTACACAGTATACCTCATGGAGCGTCTACAGCAAAGTGAGAGTAATCCACAGCGTTAAAGTATCAGGAGAAAGTATCAGTATCAGGGAACGAACGGCGACGGGCAATTACGCGCGAGAATGGAACAATAGGACGCGTAATTTCCATTTCTAACTAAACAATTTCATTCGTCATCCCGGGCCGGGACCCGGGATCCACGCCATACCGCCGGACGTGGATTCCGGATCAAGTCCGGAATGACGATAGGTGCGTTAGAAAAAAGAACAGGTTAATTGGAGATGAGTATAGGTATACGGACGACATGCAAAAAAAATCACTTGGAGTAAACCCAAGTGATTTGATATTATTTGACGGACTTGTCCTTTCTCCATTCACCTGACCAACCGCCAAAAAAAGTCGTTCCGCCGGTTCTCATGACAGGCATTTTTGCTTTGCATCCGCGACGGGTATATTTTACTCTTTGCCATACTTCGCCCATAGTAACGCAAGCGATTTTCTTGTGAGGGTATATTTCCGCTCGCCGTGATCATTAAGAAATTCCGGGGCCATATTACTATGATCATTCTTGTATGAGAAAGGGATATCAAATTCCTGATCCGCTTTGATGTGCCGGTTCAATACATACGCAGCAAATTCTTCATTTTCAATTTTGCGCATACCGAGCCCTATCGGCGCTTCAGTAACCTGATTAAAATCTTTCGGTTGAAACTTCATGATATATATCTCCTATTCTGGACCAAACCGCTTCGTAACTTAACATAATTAATTATTTTTGTCAAAACGTGGCGTTTCTAAAAACACTTGGCGGTTAGACCGCCAAGTGTTTTTATTAGGTTCTCGTATCTGTAAGCCGAATTCTGTATCCTGCTTTGCCGAGGCTACGCAGGACGATAGTTATTTATCTGGGAGTTATGTTACCACAACCCTCAAGCGGCACTTCCCGATAAATCGGGACACGGCCTTGCACACCGGTAAGAGTTTAGCCGTTTCACCTCTCTTGTTACCAAGAGAACTTATCCTTCTTGCGAAGGATAGTTTGTTTCTTTCAAAACAAACCGTCTCTGCTCGCATCTCGCGGATCGCTCCGGACGGGCGTTACCCGCTACCATGCTACTGTCGCTTGTGACGGCAGTGTGTGTTCGGACTTTCCTCCCCTCGACAAACTCGGGGCAACTATCCGATACGGGAACCTGTTGTTAATTATATCATTTTTGAGATGTCTTGACAAGCTGTGTTTTATATTGCAAAACAAGCCCCTTTCAGAGCTTGTTAGGTTGTTTAGATCTTTGAAACGGTAACCTTAGAGAATGTCTGGCGATGTCCCCTTTTCTTAAAATAGTTGCTTTTTTGCTTGTATTTGATCGTGGTAACCTTGGCGTTTCGTCCGTTGCCCTCGTAGGCGCATTCGATGACCGTTCCTTCGATATACGGAGTTCCAATGGTGACTTTTCCCTCGTCCGAGAGTAAAAGTACCTTGTCAAACAAGACTTTTTCTCCTTCGTTTTCGACAGCGAGCTTCTCCACATGGAACGTCTGCCCCTGCTCAATTCGGTATTGTTTTCCTCCTGTTTCGATAATTGCGAATTTCATAGTTCCTTTATCATACACGAATTTCGAGAAATTGCAACATCTTACCCCATTTTTACCTTAAACCATGTTTTTTTTCCGGCTTTTATGACTTGGCCGTTTTTTGGGGTGATCTTTGCTTTCGGATCGGTGATCTTTTCATTGCCGATGGTTATTGCGCCCTCGTCGAAAAGACGGCGAATCTCCGTATTGCTTTTTTCTTCGCCGAAACACTTCTTCAAAATTTCAAAGGCTTCCGATTCTCCGTGCGAAATATCGATCTCCGGAATGCCTTCGGGAACGCCTCCTTTCTGGAATGTTTTTATGTATTCTTCTTCCGCATGGACTGCCTTCGCTTCCCCGTGGTAGATCGAAACGATCTCCTTCGCGAGACGCATTTTGGCATCTCGAGGATTTCCCCCTTTTTTGATCTTATCAAAAATATCCTCGATCATATCGAGCGGCGTGTACGTACAGAGAGCGAAATAAGTGATAAGCGCGCTGTCCGGAACAGACATGACCTTTCCGTACATATCAAACGGAACATCGGTGATCGCGATAAAATTATCCAAACTTTTGCTCATTTTTTCTTTTCCGTCAGTACCGACGAGAAGTTCGAAAGATAACACGGACTGCTCTTCAGCATGGTTTACTTTCATGACATCGCGTCCCATAAGCATGTTGAACGTTTGATCCGTTCCGCCGACTTCCAGATCGCAGCTTCCATAGATCTGCGAAAGAATGAAAGAATCAATTCCCTGAATGACCGGATACAGCATTTCATGCATGTACAGTTCTTCCCCGTTCTTGATCCTCTCCTGGAACATATCGCGCTGAATGAGGCGGCCGTGCGTGATGTGGCGCAAGGTCCAAAGCAGTCCTCGAAAAGTAAGACTTTCGATGGACTCTTTTTTTAAGTGCGTTCTCTGCATGCGGCTCTGGTCGAAGATGGCCGCTTTGGCAAGAAATGAATTTTTCGGGAAAGTGAGCGAAGTGCCATCCTGAGTGATAGTGATCTCCTTCGGGGAAAAAATATCCGCGACCCCATAGAACCAGTCGGAGTTCCTGATCCACGAAAAAACCGCGGCATCGGTGCGGAGGATCTTCCCCACCTGTTCGAGATAGGTTTTCATGTTTTCTTCGATCTCTTTCTGTTCTACCTCAGGGCGCACTTTGCTTTTTCCGGTCGGATCGCCGATCGAAGCCGTGTAATCGCCGATCAGGAATATCACTTTGCAGCCAAGCTCCTGAAAACCGCGCAGCTTTCGCAAAATGACCGCATGCCCCAAATGAATGTCGGGCCGCGTCGGGTCCACTCCGAATTTGATGACAATATCTTTGGGATACTTTCCTTCGGCTTTTGCCTGAAGTTTTTTGCGAAAAGCCCCGTTCGGATCCACAAATTGCCCCACCCCTCGGGTAAGAAGATCGTCGATCTTTTTTTCTATTTCTTGAGATGTCATAACTATAAATTTAACATAACGTTCACAAAAATACTAATATACGAATGGGTACCAATATACGAATGGCAACGAATACGACGACGAACGCCGGAACCGTCCGCATTCGTATCCATTCGTATATTGGTACTATTCGTATATTAGTATTTAGTCTTCGCTTAATAGTTCAATAAAGAATGAAGAACCTTTTCCTTCCCCTTCCGATTCAACCCAGATGCGGCCGTGATGCGCCTTTATAAGCTCTTGTCCGATATAGAGCCCGATACCACTGCCGTCGGTATACACTTTCTGCACTTCTTTGGCGCGGCTGAATTTCTGAAACAGCGCCGCGATCGATTCTCTCGACAGTCCTATGCCGGTGTCTTTGATCATGATGCGCGTTTTTCGAAGTCCGAAGTCTTTGGAAAGATGCACTTCGACCGAGCCTGCGGGCGTATATTTTATGGAATTATCGATGAGATTGGAAAGTATTTGTCGGATCTTCCCCGAATCGGCGGTGACATTATAGGTGTCGTATCCGTCCGAGGTGAATGTGAGCGATAAATTTTTCAGCTTTGCCCGCTCGGCGAATTCTTCAACGATATTTTGCGTCATTTGCTTCATTTCGACCGTTTCAAATTTGTAGGTCATTTTTCCCTGTTCGATATGGCTGATCGTGAGGAAATCATCGATAATGACGGCGAGACGGCGACTGGACTCGAGCACCTTGCTGAGAACGTCCGTCACTTTCTCGGAAACCGGACCATTGGACCCTTCAATGACCATGGAAGTATAGCCCGTGATA
This sequence comes from Minisyncoccota bacterium, assembly GCA_023229825.1. Lineage (GTDB taxonomy): Bacteria > Patescibacteriota > Minisyncoccia > Phycocordibacterales > CAIJYI01 > CAIJYI01. The sequence continues at coordinate 47,392 of JALNYN010000005.1, read as the reverse complement.
GCGGTCAGAGGAGTGCGAAGCTGATGCGAAGCGATAGAGACAAATTCTGATTTTTGTTTATCAAGCACGCGAAGATGTTCGTTGGCGATCTCGAGATCTTTTGCGATGCTTTCGATCTTTTCAAGCTGGTCGATCTCCTGATATATGGCGCGAATGAGAATAAGTCCGCTGCCGACAACGAGAACGAAGAGGGATCCATTGATGACATAATCTTCCATTCTCACAGAGAGGAAAAGCCTCATTGCCATCGCAACCCAAAGAACAAACGTGACCGCAACCACGACGACCGATTTTGTATTGAACAGATTATGCTTGACCGTGGAATAGCCGACAAAGACGACCATGATGATAGTCGCAACGGGACCGAACCAAAACCAATCCCACCACCCGATTGCAGGGAACACCAAATTCGTCAGTACGCAAATAAAAGAACCTGAAAATAATCCCAGAAAAAGAAATAGCAGCTGCTTTTTCAAAAGCGGTTCCGTGGCTTTTTTGTATTTTTCAAAAAGAAGATGAAAACAGACAGATAAATATGTTACTTGATACAACTCGTATAATATATATCCGGGTCCAAAAAGAAATGTTTTTACTGATGAGTTATCCGGAACGGTGATAACAAAATCAGGAATATTTACAATGATCACCGATAATATAAACGCCGCAACGGCGGTCATTTTATTACGAAGCGGCAGAGGTTGTTCACTTCCTCCTAACGAGCTGACAAAAAAATAGAAAAAAAACGGAAAACACGCTGCTGAAACATAAAGACACACAGAAAGAATATTTACCAAAGTGGCATTGGAAGAAAGATAGAAACCCGCCATTGAAAACGCCCACATTGAAATTGAGACTGCGATGAGCGAAAAAAGAATATTTTTTTTATTGCGCTGATCCGTAAAAAACAAAAGGACCGCAAAAGCAAGATTGATAGTTCCAGCAGAAAGAAGAAGAATATTTTCAGTCCCCATGCCGTAAAAAAAAGAGAAAGAATTCATAGTTGATTTTTCATCGCTAAATAATTTTTCCCCAGCTTCTAAGAGGCGCGGGTTTAAAGCCGTAACTTTCAGCCAAGATTGAGATCGTGTCGATCTTCTCCATCGTAACGCGCCCGATACAAAAATCTTCAGGGTATTTTTCAAGCCCCAGAAGCATGGTTTCCGCCATACAAGAGAATGACTCTCCTTTTACAAGACCCATGTTTACCGTATATCCGACACCTTCCGGAAGTTTCGTTATCGCGCCATCCACAACTAAGAGATCGGGACGGCCGTCCATAATGGACCGCGTGACATTTTGCGGCTGCGTCACATCATATACGACCGCATTTTTTTTGAGATTTTCAGCTTTAAGGATCGCCCCTTCGGCGCTCGTTGCAACGATCACAACATCGGCATGGATCGTTTCCGTCATATCATTCGTTATTTTTACTTTTGCATCGGGGAAAAATTCTTGCATTTCATTAGAAAGGCTTTCAAGATGCGATGGTGTTCGTCCGATCATGATCAATTCGCTTCGCGCTCCGCCATCACGAATGAGCATCTTAGATATTCCGCTTCCCGTTGATCCAGATGCGCCGACGATCGCAAATTGCGCCGTTTTCATATCAATGCCTTTTTTTTCACAGACAGCTCGAATGCCCTGATACGCCATAAAAACCGTTAACGCATTTCCATTCGTGATCTTTGTTTTAAATTTTCCGACAACGTCGACGCCTCCGCCGACCACCACAGAAGTAAGCGAGCCCAAACCAACCATTCTTGCGCCGCGCTTTTCAGCAAGGCGAATACAGCCCTCCACTTCGCGCGCGGCCAATTCTCGGTTCTCGAGCATGTCTCGCGCTGTCATTGGAACGGTGATGATCTCGCCTTTGGCAGTTTTTCCGTCGGAAGTTTTAAGTCCGTATACCTTCCCGACCACCATGGGTCCGATAAGCAAAAAAACTTTTCTGACCAGCCACTTGGGCAAAAAACGGGTGAAAGGAAACGTGAGATAGATGTCGTTAAATCCGCGCGGGTGCACCAAAAAAGCAAAACGATGTTCGCTGTCCATTCCATCCTCCGGCATTATTTTAACGTGCGAAGACATATAACACGAAAATTTATTATAGATCGATAAGTTCCGCGATCTTTGACATTATTATTTCATTCGCGATTTGAGGATACGCAGAATATCCCACTCGTCCGTTCTCAAGAAAAAGTTCATTCGGATATATCGGTTTTCCGAAATAAAGACCAACTCGGCGCTTCCTCAAAAAAAATTCTTTCGGCGTAATGTTAAAAAGACCAGTGACCCCGACCGGAATGACGGGTACGTTCGCCGCCCTCGCGAGCGCCACGACACCACCCTTCGCCGGCTGCAATTTTCCGTCTTTTGTGCAATGACCTTCAGGAAAAATAAGAACGTTTTTCCCATTTTTTAGCATTTTAATATGGAACGCGAGAGATCGTTCATAATTTTTCACGCCGACAACAACTGGAAAAGCTCCCATGAACCGGAAAAGATTTCCCCCGTAAAATATTGATCTCAAGGCGCTTGTTTTGTAAAAGTTTTTCTCTCTTGATGTTGTGTAGAGCGGTATCATTTTTGAAAATATGTTGAAACCATTCGCAAAAACGATCGGATCCCATTCGCTCGTATGATTTAGCGCAAATACCACCCCTGGCTTGAGATCTTTTATGTTTTCATATCCCATGACTCGCGTCCGAAAAAATACGCGACACACTGGCCCGGTTATGAGCATCGAAATGCGCTGTCCGATCTCACATGTCCAATACGGCAATATAAAACGCTCCTTGTTTAAAGTCGGTTGCATATTTTTTTAAATTACACAGACGCCTATTAGTCTTTCATTATATCATATAAATTCTTTTTTCTTCAATAAAATACGCCCTCCGTTATACCGGAAGGCGTACCTTAAATTTAAATTCCCTCGTTTTTCAATTCCGTAAAAAGCTTTTCGGCTTTTTTGGACAGCTTTTTCGGCAGCTTGATATTGAGTTTGATCAGAAAATCACCTCGGCGCGTTTTATCCACAGGCACGCCTTTTCCGCGCACGCGCAGTATCTCACCGTGAGCAACTCCCTCCGGGATCTTTACCGAGATCTTTCCGTCCAGCGTTTCGATCGGATACTCGGCACCGAGAAGCGCATCGGTGAGTTTAATATCCAGATCCATTACGAGATTGACGCCTTCCCTTCTCAAGAACGCGTGAGGGTGGCAATGAATTTTAACATACAGATCACCCGCAACGCCGCCAGGCATAGCTTCGCCTTTCGTGCTCATGCGGATAACTTCACCGTTTGAAATTCCCGGAGGGATAACGATCTTGATCTCTTCTTGTCCTTTGAGAGCTCCTGCTCCGCGACACTTCGCGCATTTCTCGGTTGGAACTTCTCCTTTGCCGGCACATACGCTGCACTCGCGAACCGTGCTGAACGTACCGAACATTGTTTTCTTTGCGTCATGCACTTTTCCCTGACCGTTGCATGTTTCGCATTTCTTCATTTTTGTTCCGGGTTTTCCTCCTGTCCCGCGGCACTCATCACACACGATCGTTTTAGTGATCAGCACCTTTCTTTCCGTACCAAATACCGACTCGGAAAATGAGATCTCGAGATCCATTGAAATATCGCGTCCTCGTTTTATTCTGCCCCGCTGTCCGCCGCCGAAGAAATCTCCGAAGATATCGCCGAGATCGAATTCCACCCCGCCGAAACCTTGCGCTCCGCCCGCCGCTTGCTGAAAACCCGAAAAATCAAATCCACCAAAACCACCCGCGCCTCCCATGTCACCGTTGAAATTACTGCCGTAGGTGTCGTACGTCGCCCGTTTGGTATCATCGGAGAGAACCTGATACGCTTCGTTGATCTCCTTAAATTTAGCCTCATTTCCGCCTTGTTTATCAGGATGATATTGATGCGCCAGTTTACGGAACGCTTTTTTTATATCGTCTTTTGATGCGCCTTTGGGGACGCCTAAGATGTTGTAGTAGTCTTTTGACATATGCGTATATTTATTAGTTGTAGACGCAATATACCATAAATCATCTTTTGGGGCAATTTGACCCCGTTAGAGTTTTATGCTCTTTGTATTGACAAAAAAACACATAGGGTATAATGTTTTAAGTAGATTTTACCGATATTTTATCGAAAAAAATACATGAGGAGGACTAATCTTGAAAAAAATATTAAATTTTTTATCAGAATCGGGAGAAATTTTTAAAGCTCTGCTGCTTGCGGTTCGCGCAGTGATAGACTTTAGCTCAAAAAATTGGAAATGGGTCGGCTGGCTGTATGCTTTACTGGGCGTTATCATAGCCTACGAACTCTACGAATATGCGAGATGGATCTCCTATCCTATGTAAGAAAACAAAACTCGCCGCAAGCCGGCGAGTTTTTTCGAACTTTTCTTCTGTGTTCGTTAAGTTCGGCGCGCTATCGACCATCAACGACGACTGTTGCAGTTCAAGGTTGAATAAATCCAGGCACCCATTCTTTTCAAAATATGTGTTGAGGTGTTTTTTTGCTTATGGTGAAGGGGCTGCGCGGAAAAACTTGGCAGCTGTTTATCTGAAATTTTCGGTGGGATATTTTTTGTAATCCGGTTGGTGGTTCCATTGGTTAAAATTTTCTCACGGTTTACTTCCCTTTCAATTTCCATGTTTTTACTGCGATAATGGCAATGGACACAATAAAAAAGATGCCTGCCGTAAACCAAATCATTCCTTCTCGGTCAAACCCGGAGCAAAAAGGTCCACCGAAAAAACAGTCGCGTTGAGCGGGAGCTCTTGCAATGAGGAGTATAGAAATCGGAATCCAAATAATTGCAAATTTTTGCCACACCAGAAACGCTTCTTTTGATTTAATTCGAAGACGAACTAAAAGTGCACCGAATATAATAATTGAAGATGCAAATGAAATAATCGCACTAAACAACTTATATTTGTTGAATTTATCTTTGCATTCGTAGTCTACAAAACTATCACAAAATCCAAACCAATGAGGTGCAAATGGAATAATACTTATTAACAGGAAAAAACATAAAGTAAAATAAAATAATAATATTTTTTTTCTATAATTCATAAGTTTATTTCATAATTATCTCTTTTAATCTTTCAAACAAAGCGAAAATGGGGACAGGCACCATTGTTTTGATAAACGCGTGTTGTAACGTTTCTTTTTGCATATAAAAGTGTCGCGCGGAAAAAATCGGACGCCGTTTGTCTGAAATTTTCTGTTGGATGTTTTTTGTAATGTTACTGTCGGTTGCATTGGTTAAAATTTTCTCACGTTTTACTTCCCTCTTAATTTCCATGATTTTACTGCAATGATAACCAGCGAAACGATAACGAAATATGCGGAAAAATGAAAAGAGAGAGATTCGCGGTCAAAACCAAAGCTCATACCGCCGCCAGAGGGGCGAGCAATAATGAGGAGAATGGCAACAATTGGAAGATACCAGAGAGTGAATTTGCGCCATGCGAGATAGATTTCTCCGCGGAAGAAGTAGAGGGGGGGAAGGATAATAATAAGAGAGAGAGAGAGCAACGCAATAGGTTGTGTGAATAATTGGATATTGCTCGAATTATGACATAGATCATCAAAAAAACCGACTGCCGAGTTGCATTGGGAGTCAAATAATTCACCTAAAGCAACTATGAGCGCAAAAATTGTCGTAGTTGTTATAAATAATCCTAAAACTTGTTTTTTGTATTGCATAAAAATAGTTAGTTATTGATTTTTTCATCTTCTCCTTTATTTTTTCCATCTCTTTGGCTCATTTTCTCAGCGATGAACAAACTCATCCATTTGAGCGATAAGTACGTCAATTACTGCCAAGATTTTTAATGCCTGAATTTTCTCAATCTGCCATTTATTCCCTATCTTTTTTTGCGAAAGGAGGTTGATTTCTTTTTTAAGAACAATAAACAGCGCTTTTGTTGTGGTATAATTCTTTTTGGCAAATTGTTTCTCCGCAGTTGAAACTTGATTGACCAAAGAAGGTCGTACTTTTGAATCAAGTTTTAGAATTTCATTTTTCAGAGTTTGAAAGGTTATCGTCTCTTTGTTTTCGTCAGTGAAGACAATCGTGTCAATTGTTCCATTTCCATCATTATCAAGAGAAAGTTCCTTAGCATCATTTATAGTACTCATCAAAAGCGTCGCTTTGGTCGTTGTACTTACCGGAATATCAGTAAAAGTTTGAGACGCTTCCTTGGTATCTCCTTGATATTGATCGAATGATAAAGTGAAAGTTCCCGTTCCTATACCTTGAAGTTTTATCGTCTTCGTCGAATCAAGCGAAAAACCGAGATACTTTCCCTCTCCCATTTCTAAATAATATGAGTTCGGCATTTGAGTATCGTAGAGTGTATAACTTGGCGTTGAGCTTGAGGAAATTCCGATATGGCTTCCTTGCTGGTCAAAGACGTCGATTTTTACGGGGGAACGAAGGGAAAGGCGGATGAGTTTTTTAAGGCTTCCCGTGTTTAACTGAGTAATGCTGGTTTTAATGTAATTCAAACCATTCGCTGGATTTATTTCTTCTGAAATTATGCTTTTCAATAAATCTCTCAGATCACCCACTTCTAGTACCGAAGCATGCGTTCTATCCTTTCGAAAATTTATTGTTGAGTTACCGAGCGAATTATTATACCCATTTAAATCCACAAAATACATCTCCGTCGCCGTTGCCATTCCGATCTGACTCGGAAAAACCACTGTTCCATCGCCGTCGAACGTAAAGAGAGGAGCATAATCAAACGTTCCTTCGTCGTGACAAAAACTGTTCATCCCCGCGCTGGTACATCGTTCGTGAAAATTCCCTTTGTATTCGAGTCCGCGAATGGTATCAGGTATTCCCCATCCGGCGATCTGCACCACGCGCACGCTTTTCGGCGGGATCCAGTTGTGGAAAATGGGGACAGGCACCATTGTTTTGATAAACGCGTGTTGTAACGTTTCTTTTTGCATATGAAAGTGTCGCGCGGAAAAAACCGGGTGCCGTTTGTCTGAAATTTTCGGTGGGATATTTTTTGTAATGTTGACGTCGGTTGCATTGGTTAAGTAATTTCTTTATTTTTCCGTTTGTTTGACGGCTATAATCGCTAACGAAATGACAGTAAACAGAAACGGTAAAATCGTCATCGCTATTTGAGCATTGGACGGACCGCTCATCCATGCCGCACCGTCGCTTTCGTGAGTGAAAGTATACAACAGGGTGCCCAGCATGATGGGAAACGCCACGGCTGCGAATTTTGACCATGCGATGAATGCTTCGCGGCGGACGAAGAGGAGGAAAATTGAAATCAGAAATAGGGAAGAAAAACTCATTAATAATGCAACTACAATTTGGTTAAAGTGATTATAATACTCACGAATATCATAACAATTTGAATCTATTTGATATGTCCCCTTCAAATAATAAGAACAGGAGGACTTGGTATAAGAATAAAACAGCAACCCACATAAAATGACTACGAAAAATAAAGATATGACGAAAGTAATGTATTTATATAGTTTATTATTTTGTTTCATGTTCATTTAATTAAACTTTTTAACTCCTCAAGCATAGTAAATAATATATCCGCTTGGTCTATGGATATTTCTTTCTGTTTTCTCAGTCGAATAACATTTTTCTCCGCATTCTCTACCAGATTGAACAATATTTTATCTTCAAGCGTATTCCTTTGAATAAGATGCTTGTCCCTCCACTCTTTCCACTTTTCTCTCAATTTTTCGTTTCGAATTTTAGAATCGAGCTTTTCATAAATTTTCTTCGTTTTGTCGTCCAGTTTGATAAAGTTCTCCAGAGTTTTTTCGATCAGAGAAAGGTCTGTTAAAATCTGTTTTTCGGTTTGTTTTTTGAGGGAGAAAGAAGAAACGGTTTTCTTCATAAGTGAAAGATATGCGAGGGGATCGCTTATCATTCCATTGTCATTTGCCGAAAATTCAGCATCTATCGTTCCGTTGCCATCGAGGTCAACAGCGAGCAGTGATATCACATTTTCTCCAACCTGCACGGTCGCGGTGGTACTTGCCGTGGTGGGGATATTTTGGAAAAATGTTTTTTCAGCGTTTTCTCCGCCGACAACTTCTTGAATTTCAAGAGTGAATGTTCCAGTTTCTTTTCCTTTCAATACGATAGTCGTGGTCGCTTCAGCTCCTACTCCGGTATACTGTCCTTCTCCAATTCGCCAATAGTAGCTGTTGAGAATTTGTTCCTCGACAAAATCAAAATCAGATTGCAGATCAGGGTTCGGGATAATTCCCGTATGTTTTCCGAATGAATCGTAGAGATGGAGCGAAACGGGAGAGTGTGCACTGATGCGGAGGCGTTTGTCGACTGTTGGCGGAATCGGTTTTACATTTGTTATATATTCAGGAAAAGTACTTGTTGATTGGTTCTTTATTAGAGTAGCGAGTAGTGTTTGAAGTGAACCGATTTCAAGAATATTTTTGTGGTCGCGGTTTATATTATACTGCCACCATGCATTATGTTGGGTCATATCCACCCAGTATTTCTCCCCTCCCATCGCCTCAGCAGAAACATACTGCACCGTACCATCACCCTCTATAGTAGTCTTAAGCGGCTGCGGATCAATGACGTCTGTTTTAGTACAAACTGAAAGATCGGCATTGCATACCGTCTTTTGCTTGCGCGCTTTTGTGTACAGCACGCCATGCGGAGTATCCAATCCCCAGCCGATTATTTGAACGACCTCCACCCCGATCGGCGGTGTCCAATTATCCTGTCTCAAGTGAAGTTCTTCCGCATCTGAAAGAAAATTCTCTTTAAGTACGTTCGGCTCATTCACTACGCTCGGATCTGGTTCTTTTCTTATTCCATTTTCACCGCGCAAGAATTTGCGCAAATTATCGTAATCCGATATATCATTTCCATAAATGTTTCTGAAAGATAAAGTTGCCTGTGTTGTCGTACTGAATTCAACAAGCGGGCGGAGAGGCGTACCAAGTCGGTTGAAATATTCACGGGACGGTAAGAGCGAGTATGCGCTTTTCATGTTTTCGGCGAGTTCGCGGGTCGTCTCTTTGTTTGGTATGCCTAATAGGAATGGTTCAGCTCCATGGAGCATTTCGAGTATGGCTTTTGGAGTTCCAAGTTCCGGAGCGGCAACCATGATAATCTTTTCAATATCATTGGCTTTGCCTTGTTGTTTTAACGCATCCGCCAATTCTTTTGCCACAAGCCCGCCGTTTGAATGAGTGATTATAGCAACCTTCCCCGTTGGTGAAGAATCGGCCATTTCTTTGATCCGATCGATCATTGAGTAAAATTCTCCGTTCGGTCCCGTTGACACTAATTGAGTGGCGGCGTTCGGCTGATACTTGCGCCAATCATAAGGGAAAGTTTCAAAGCGCTCTATGTCGCCGGAGGTTTTCATTTCCTCTATTTTATCAAGAAAACTCTGATATATACTTACCCCATATGCCGTTTTTACCACACCTGAAACATAAATAGACGGATCCAAACTTTCACCTGTTGTGCTTGAGAGGTAAAGTTTTGTTGCGTGCGCACTGGCGCCAGGAAGCCATAACTGCGCGCCTCCTCCCACAATGGGTCTGAAGAGCCGTGAAGCTTCCAACCCGGGAATAAACGCCACATTGCTGTACCCGGTCATAAATATATACTCCGAGTTTTCCAGCTTTACCGTTCCGTCTTCCGTTTCGAAATGGTAATGATACGTTCCTTTCGGGAAGGTTAAGGTTCGGGAAAATGCTTCGCCGTTGGCGAGATTGCCGTCGTGATATTCGAGAGGGGTTGTGGTGGAAGTATCCGGAGCCATGCCGAGTTTGATCTCTCCCTGCGGACCGGAGAATACAAGCCTGATGTGCGGCGTTGAAGCGGTCGTGTCGGTATACACGACTTTGAATAAGAAATTGGTTTTGTTCGCTCCTCCCCTTCGGTCTTGAATGAGATCGTCCTCCCAAACGGAACCGTATTGCAAAGTTTTTTCGGAAACATTTTTCCATCCGTCCTGTGTTGTCCACGGAATGTTATCCTGCACGCCATTTCCAAAAACATACGGCGCATCACAGAAACCATCGTTATCTGTATCGTTGCAACCTTGTGCAGTAGTATGATAACTGTCCCAGTAATTTCCCCCAATTGGTTTTGGGAGATCAAAAATATTGGAAGTTCCATCCCCCAAAGAAAGAGAAATGTTGTTAATAAAATTATTGTTGTAAATGGTATTGTCGGAAGATTGTTTCACAAAAAAGCGAAGAGCGCTCGTCTCGCTGTTTGAGATCGTGTTTTCATGGATCCTGTTATCATGTGCATTCGTCAGAGTAATACCGTACCGATTCGAATCCATCATTCCTCCGGCGACCTCGTTCCGGTCGGAAAACAAAATATGCAATCCGTTCGAGTTGGTAACGCTGATGTTTTCGAATTTTGAATCATTCGTGAGAGCTATCAAAAAAATACCGTTTTTCTTATCTGCAGAGCCTTGCACTCTTACGTTGCGTATAGTGGAGTGATCAGCGTTGCAGAGGATGAGTTCTGAGAATGTGCCGGAAGTTAAAGTGGTTGAAGTGCTGAAATATCCGATCGGATAGCCTCCCGAACCGATATTTCCTCTTATCGTATCATAGCACTTAAGTATGTGTGATTCTGCTCCGAATGGCACGATATCTTGGTATCCATTTTCTTGGGCAGTATTATCAATGATCTGATCATTGAACTGCGAATCATAAATATATATTCCGCTGACCCTATTGTTATTTAGAGTATTGTTTCTGATAATGGTTCCGGAAGAAAGCGTAGTAGAAATTCCGTTATAATCATTATCATTAGCGGTATTGTACTCAATAATATTGTCTTTGCTAAAAGTAACAGTAATACCGGTGCCAATGAGGGTATTGTTCGAAATGATATTGTTGTTGCCGTATCTGATACCAATACCGCCGGTGTTACCCACAAAAGTACTATTTTCGACGCGGTTGTTGCTTCCCCCGCTAATACTAACCCCGCTATGTGATCCGTTTATGGTAACGTTCTTTACGGTAACCCCCGTTTTGTCATAGAGATACACCCCGCCAGATGAATACTCAGGAGTGATCAATATGCTATGTCCGTTCCCGTCGAGTGTGATGCCGTCGCTGTCGATCTGTATGGTTTCCGTCAGGTCTTGCGTTAGGGTACAGGTTTTGGTTGTGCTTTCCCATGTTCCGATCGTGGTACAATCTCCTCCTGTGGCGTTGTCAGCGATGAATTTGGTGCTTTTTCTGGTTTGGATGAATACAAAGTGGCGGGTGGAAATATCTTGGGAGAAGGTGTAGCTTCCGTTCGAGTCGGTAGTGAATTGTGTGAGATTGTGATAATCGTCTTCGTATTTGTAGTACGTGGTGTCTTTTGCCAAATTGGAGATAGTGATTTGAGTTGTTTGGGCTGTTGTGGTCGCCTCGAACATCATGGTAATCACTTTCGGACGCGAAACGAGTTTGAGGTCGATGTTTTCGGTACTATCAAGGGTGATGTTCAGGTATTCACTATCGGTGATGGCAAAATGTTTGTCGATGCCGGAGGTTTCTCCTTTTATTTGGAAGGGATCGTTTGGAATAAAATTCGACGGAGCGGGATTTAAGGAGGCGAGCGTTTTTTGTGCATACAAAATTCCGGCAAAAACAGAGCTTAAAAGAACGGTAGCCGCAATCACGAGAAAAAAGACCTTGTGGTGAATAGGCTTAGCTTGGAATTTTTGATACATAAAAAACGATTAAAAATTAATGAATATGCTTGAAGTATATCAAAAAATTCTACGCCACACGAAACAAAGGCGTGGATAAACTCCCACCCTCGGGTTTTTCTACTTATGGCAGAACGTCAGGAGATATTTCTGAAATCTTTAATCAGTAATCTTTAATCATCGTCCGCCATCCCCTTCTTCACTTCTTCAAACTCATTCTCGATCTCTGCAAGACGCGCCTTGCTCGCTTTGATCAGTTCGGCACCCTCTTTTACTTTCTTCAGTCCTTCCTCCACATCGACCTCGCGCTGAGAATCAAACCAAGAAGAAATGGCTTCCAATTTTTTCAAAGTTTCGTTCAAATTTACTCCATTTGTTTTCTTTTCCATATATTTACTATTTAGCTAACACCCTGTCCGTCATCCCGGGCAACGCTGCGCCATGCCGAAGCCTTTGCGAAGGATGGACCCGGGATCCACGTTTTCGACGGACGTGGATTCCGGCTCGTGGGCCGGAATGACGACGAAGGATTGTTTTATTCCACTTTTGTTTTAATCGTCCCATTTTCTACCCTGATATCAACTTCATCGCCGCTCGCAACATCTTCTATCTTTCTTACCACCTTGCCTTTTGAAAGAGCGAGCGAATATCCGAGTTTCAGCTGGCGCATGGGGTTATTCGCGACAAGCATTTTTTCGATGTATATGATCTTTTCTTTAGAGCGCCGAATGTCATCAGTTAATTTTTCTTTTAATGTTTTCTGCGAGTGATCGAGCCGTTCTTTTGCACGCGCCATGGCGCTTCCGATAGCGACGAAATTTCTTTTTATTTTTTCTTCCGCGTTTCGAAATCTCTCAAAGATCATGCGGAATTTTTTTTCGATGTGTTCCGAACGATCGCGCAAATTATCTTTTTTCTCATATAATGCTTCTGAAAAACGATTCAAAATTTTTTGTTCGTGAAGCCGTACCTTCGCCAGCGCTTGCTCCCACGTCGAATTAAGCAGTTTGGCGACGGCCGTCGGTGTTGAGCCGGCTCTGTCTGCAACAAGCGAAACGAGCGGCACATCTTTGTCGTGTCCGATGCCGACCAGCACGGGAAACGGGCAATCGGCAATTTCGCGCACCAGCGCTTCATTGTTGAACGCCTGCAAGGATTCGAGCGAACCGCCTCCGCGGATCAAAACTAATACATCAATAGATTTTTGTTTTTTAAAATATTTCACAGCACTCACCAATTCTTTCACCGCCAGCGCGCCTTCCACGCGCGAATCGCGGAATGATATTTTGAAACCGAATTTTCCGATGTTATTCAAAAAGTCGTGAATGACCGCGCCGGTTTCTGATGTTATCAGCCCGATATTTTGAGGATATTCGGGGATCGGTTTTTTTCTGCTCTCCAAAAACAGCCCTTCCTTTTCAAGTTTCTTTTTCAGTTCATCGTATGCTTTTTTAAGCGCGCCTTCGCCTACCAATTCCACGCTGTCGGCGCGGAACGTCATGCGTCCGCTCGGCTTGTACATTTCGGGAAAACCATGCACCGCCACTTCCATTCCTTCTTCCAGTAAAATTCCGCTCATTTTATACGACGAGCCCCACATGAAACACGACATCATCGCGTTGTCCTTTTTATCTTTGATGCTGAAAAAAATATATTTGTCGCGAATATCCAAACTGGTGATCTCGCCAATGACTTTCGCTTCAAACTGCCGGAGTCCGGTATTAAGAATTTCCAAGTAGTCGGCAACAGTAAAGACCTTTTCGCCGGATTGTCGATAGCCATCGCGGGAGCCATCGTTTTCAGTTTCGTCATAATTTCCGTCCGCCGGACTGGGGTTGTACCCCTGTTCGGATGTTTTGGTTATTGTTTCTTCCGTGCTTTCATCCAAACGTTTCGAACGGGGGTACAACCCCCGTCCGGCGACGGCATCCGTCGCAAAAAGTCCTTGCGTCGTTTCTTCCGCCACAATGGCAAGAATATCCCTCCCGTACGTCTGCCATTTTTTCTCGGCGATCCCTTTCACTTCCAAAAGCGCTTCTTTCGTCGTCGGCAAAGTTTCCGCGATGCCATTTACCGCATCGTTGGAAAGCACGCGAAAAAAATCAAGGCCCATGCGTTTAGCCTCCGCATCTCTCCATTCGCGCAGTCGTTTCAAAACTCGTCGTTTTTGCTCAAGATTTTCCACCAGTATAGTATATCATTTTCGTACAATGATACAAAAAAAACGCTGTCGGACTATGCCGACAGCGTTAATGCATATTATTTTATCCATCCCAATAATAAAGCCCAGCCGATATAACTAGTTAACCCAAAATTAACCACCAGAGAAATTTTATATAAACTATCATCGATATCTACCGTGGCGACCATTGCAACAATAACGGAAATAATAATCAGCAGACCGGCAAGACGTTTTAGGATTAACATTTCTTCTCCTCGATTTTTGGAACAACAACTTTGTCCGAAGTTGACAATAACAAATTGTTGCCATAATGTCAATTTCGACATCGTCCGTCACAAAAAATCTCCGTCGAACGAACCGGCGGAGATTGATTTCCTGATCAAAGGCGATCGGTAATAACGTTTATCAGCAAAAGTGAGACCGCGATCCCGAAGCCGGACTTGGCGATAAATTGCAAAAATTCATCTTCTTGCGGAGCAAAATACAAAATAATACAGAGTCCGATAGTGCACGCAAACAATACCGCATTCACGATATGGTCTTTTTTATTTCCAGCCATCATTTCCTCCCTAGGTACCTTTATCCGAAATTAACTGTAACAATTTACTGTGTAAATGTCTATTTTTTGGTGATGTTTTTTGGCGGCGTTATATTCGTATTCATTCGTATATTGGTATCTTTATTTCTTCTCCGGAGTTGATGTTGCCACGGTCGTAGTTCCGGTCAGGGTCGCCAGTTCCGGCATCATAGTTTCCACTTCCTCGATAGTCTTGAATCCATAACCCACCTGTTTATGAATTACGAGCGCCGGCAAATTGGGCTGAATGTCGTAAAGCGATACCAGCGTCTTCAAAGCGGCAAGATCGAGATCATAATCAAAGGAGTACACGCGAAGTCCGGGATATTTTTTTCGGAGTTCGGTCAGGACGGCTCCTTCTTTCTGGCAATCCGGACAAGCTCCTTTAGCGTTGGAATAGAAATAGAGAATAAACACGGGTTTCTCCTCGCAGCTTGAGGAAAGCCTTCTCATGAGAATATAATCTTTGATCTCAAGCAGCGTGTAATTTTTTTTGAGCCACAAGACGTCCTCCGTATTGGTGTCATTTAAATTCACTTCCGCATAGGAAAGTTTCGCCCCCAAAGAATCAAGGTCTTTTGACAAAGAAGTATCTCCGACGGTCTCGCATGAAGATTCGGATAAAAGATCGAACTGCGTTTCAGAAGAAAGGATGTCGATGGAGACGCGGTTCTGCGCCGTTTGGATATCTTCGATCTTTTTATTACTGAGCGTATTGCTCACAAAAAAAGCCGTCAGAAAGATCGCGACGGTGATCAGCAATACATATAAATATTTTTTCCAATCTGCGGTGTGCATAAATTTAGTTTTTAGCTTTTAGGTTTTAGGTTTTAGCTTTCCGCCGGCCGATAAGCTAACACCTAAAACCTAACAGCTGAAAGCTCGTTATCTCCAAGTTGTTTTTTTGTTCAACGCTACATTATATACGGCTTTAAACAGCCAGGCTGGGGCAATAATACCATAAAAGAAGAAAAAATAAACCATGTTCATGTTCGGTCGCATGTTTCCTTCCGACAATTTCTTTCCGACGAGAATGACAAATATGGTCGAGAGAGAAAGCGCATATACGACGACGGCGGTCTCGCTGGTGTTTACGAAGAACCAATCAAAGTGCGGCCACTCGAAGTGAAGGGGTATTCCGACCGCCTGTATTTCCACCATCTTCCTCCACACGCTGGTAAGCAGACGAGAGATGGCAAGACCGGTAAAGAAGAGCGCGGCAAAAATAGATATTACGGCGGCGGGCAGAGTGAACATTCCCAGATTTCCGTATTTTCGATTGAATATCATGCTTCGATAATCTGATGCGTTCTCGAGGAAACCATAGACCCAGCGCAGACGTTGTTTATATAAACCTTTGACGGTTTTCGGGGTGACGGTATACACGTACGAATCATAGACATTTGCGATCGGGAAATGATTTTTGTGCATTCGCATGGCAAATTCCATGTCCTCGGTATTATGAGCTTTTATATAACCTCCCAGTTTGTCAAAAACTTCCTTGCGAAAAATGGAAAAAGGTCCGGGGGCGACATGGATCGCGTTCATTGAACCGTACACCTTGCGGAGAAAAATTCCCATATCGTACTCCACGCTCTGCATTTTTTGAAGCATATTTTCAGGAGTATGAACTTTGATCGCCGGCGTGACCGCCATGACCTTCGGATCTTCAAAACAGCGAACAATGCGAGTAAGCGCGTCTTTGTCGACGAAGGAATCGGCATCGAGACAGCCGAGAAATTCTCCTTTTGCTTTTGATATGCCGAGGTTGACCGCCGTATGCTTTCCCCCGTTCGTTTTAGAATATACTCTGACCTCAGGATGTGATTTAAAAGTGTTTGCCACCTCGCGCGTGTGATCCGTACTTCCGTCATCAACGATGATGATGTCGAGTTTGTCTTTCGGATAGTCGAGCGCGAGCAGCGACTCGATGGTTCCGCCGAGCGTTTTTTCTTCATTCCACACCGGCACGACAATGGTCACGATGGGATATCTTTGGAGCGGCGCGTCATCGCCTCCGCCGGTATTCGCAAACACGTTCTTCTTTTCAAAGAAGGTAAACAGCAAAAGCACCTGAGCGTATAAGGTGATAAAAAGCAAAATATTCGTAACGATGATCAAAAATTCCGACATGTACCTATATACTAAAGATTTTGAAACTTAATGTAACTTTCATTATACCACACTTAATGAATTTATGCAAGTACCCAAAGAAGGAGCTTTTATTGACCGCGTTTCTTGTTTCTGCGCAGATACGTCTTTAAGGAAAACATTGCTTGTTTCCATACCATGTCGCGCCAAAAATTTCGCCGCGATGTCGTGTTCTCGAATTTTCCTTCGCGAAGGGCGGAAAAGATCGCTTCGACAGACGCGCTTTCCGCCTCTACCGTACAATAATTGGTATCCAAAAAATCGAAAAAATGCGTGTCGGAAGTGGAAACGAACGGCAGTTTATGTTTTTCTGCGACCGACTTCCCTTTTTTGTTTCGGTTAAACCAGCGCGAATAAAACCACGATTGCTCCACCGCATCAAAAAGATGAATGTATTTTTCGAGCCATTCTTTGAGAGAAATATTTCCGTAAAAATACGGATGCGGAGCCATGATGAATGATTCGGGATGTTCTTTTTTGTATGCGTCGAGTTCGCGAAACGTACGGATATTTTCTGCGCCTTTGGTGGCGTTCAGGATGAGGACATGAGACTTTGAATGCGACCTTGTTTCTCCGATGTATATTTCGATCCCGGGAATAAAAAGCAATCCTTTGCTTTCCGCATATTCGGAATATTCTTCCGTCCAAGCATATTTCTGATGGCAGGTTATCGCCAGAGCGCCGAATCCGAGAGACACCGCTTTGTCGATCCCCTCTTTGGTGGAATAAGAAACGGGATCAGAAGGATCATCCGCCGTATGAAAATGGAGATTCGTTTTTATCTTCATGTTTTTCGATTATACCACATTTCGGGTAAAAAAACGAGGGAGCATTAATGCCCCCTCTTCTTCTACGCAGAAATATGTTCTATATTTTTCATCGCATAGCGATAGACATAAAATACATATGCCGCAATACTCGCGATTGCCATAATCCACATAAGCCACAGGATGGGAATGTAAAAAGTACCGATCCAATAATATTGAATGATGACTATGTATCCGACCGCCCAATGTACCGCTGCGCGAACTTTTCCGATGCAGTGGACATTCGGCACATCACCGACGGCGTACAAGATCAAACCGCCGACCCAAATAAGCAATTCAAAACCGAGGGTCATAAGCAGAGGCAGTAATATGATCTTGCCTCCGATCATAAAGATATTTCCGAGCGCGACGAATGTGAAATATCTGTCGCGAAACGGATCCACTATTTTTCCCCACTTGCTGTGTTCATTGTAATAATCCGCAAGAAATCCATCAACGCCGTCAGTCACGGGGGTCAATGGATATATAACCGGAATAAGAAATAATAGTATTCCCAGCGTATACTGACCAAGATAGATCGTCGTCAAAACAATACCGAGCAGAGTCACCATATTCGCCCGCGTCATTATTTTATCTCGCACTTCAAAAGTACAAGCGTTTCGTCCGGTAAACCGATCGGCGAGAAACACGCCGAGCTTACCAATAAACTTTTTCATGTATTCCTCCTTCGGAATTCTGACAATTAAAATCGTAATTGCTCACACCCCTTATTTTTTAAACAAAAAAGCTTTAAAATTCATTCGTCGTCATCCTGAACAGGGATTCAGGATCCACGTTGGTCGTTCCGTTTACGCCGTGGATCCCGGGTCGTTGCCCGGGATGACGAGAGGGTTTGAGCAGTTACTTAAAATCCACTTGACATAATACCATAAACAAGCTATTGTTGTCAACACTATGACTCAAGAAAACGAATATCCGGTCCGCATAAATAAATATCTCGCCGCTCGCGGTGAGACTACACGGCGCGGTGCCGATATACTCATTGAAGATAAAAAGGTGACGATAAACGGCCGCTTGGCAAAATTGGGCGATCTGGTGAACGAAGGAGATACCGTGACAGTAAGGGGCGCCGACAAAAAAGAGTATTTGTATTATGCATATTATAAACCGCGCGGAATGATCACGCATAGTCCGCAGAATGACGAGGAAAGCATCGAGGATGCGATCCGAGGAAAAATTCGCGGCGAAGTGTTCCCTATCGGCCGGCTGGATAAAGATTCGCACGGACTCATTATTCTCACCAATGATGGCAGGATCACCGAAAAACTTTTATCTCCGGAGAGAAAACACGAAAAGGAATATATGGTAACCGTAGACAAACCGGTAACCGCGCGATTTATAAAAGACATGGAACGCGGTGTGGATATTGAAGGATACCGAACCAAACCCGCACGCGCAAAAGAAGCGGGAAATTGCAAAATAAATATTGTCATTACGGAAGGAAAAAAACATCAGCTCCGCCGAATGTGCGCAGCGCTCGGATATACTGTCAAAGATATCAAACGAATTCGTATCATGAACATAACGCTCGGCGCGCTCAATCCGCGAGCGTCGAGGCAATTAAAAGGAAAAGAGCTGTCGGAGTTTCTGACACTTCTTAGTTAACGCCGACGGACGTGGATTCCGGATCGCGGTCCGGAATGACGGTGGGGGGATGACGATGGGTGTCAACAAAAAAAGGCTCGCCTGCGAAGGTGAGCCAATTACCATTCAAACCAATTAAAATTATATTGGGCATACAAAACGCACCACGCAAGAACGAGAGTAACGGCCCCCAACAAACCGATGACTAAATATAGTTTTATATAGTACGCAAACCATATCCATCCCGTAAACTGCGTATGTTCAGCATCCGGAAAATGCGAAAAAATAAATTTTCTGAATCTTCTTCCTATCGCGCAAAAAAAATGAAAAAATGCCGCCGCGAAAGCAAAGAGAAATATTACTCGTAGCATATTGCACCTCGCGGAAAATAACTATCTTTTCTAATGATGGAATTTTTTTGGCAAAAAAGCAAGCGGTTCACCGTGATGGCGAACCGCTTTTTCTTCATTTACGAACTATAGTCCAGAGCCATACCAGGCCGGCACCAATCCCTACGATCGTGGCGGCAGTAGGACCGATCGTTGCAACAGCAACCCCTACTAAAAGGAAAGAAGCTGCACAACCCGCTAATAATGCCTTGCCATCTCCCGCTCTTCGGTGATATTTTCGTCGTTCTTCTTTTGTTCGTCTTTCTGCTTTCTCTTCTGTTTTCATAACGCACCCCCGGCGCTGAATATTTTTAAATGAAGCGCTAATTAACTTCTGTTTAGAGAATATCACAGTCTTTACATAATGTCAATCGCGTCATTGTCGTTCGTTCCTCTCCACCTCTTCAGAGGGGGAGATCGAGAGGGGGTGTGATATCGAGAGCTGTTTGAAAGACCACCCCACCTCAGTCCTCCCCTCTGAAGAGGGGGAGGAGGAACGACGACGAGTAATTTCCGCTTGCTTTACTATAAAAAAAACGGCGCCCGAGGGCGCCGTGTTGATCACTTAATGTACCATTGACCTATAAGATTATTTGCTATATAGATCATCCTCGATCTCATGGATTATTGCGTGAGCAATTTCATGAGTATCTATCTCTGCCGTCAGACCCATACCGACTTCGGTTTGTCCGACCTGTATGCCAAAGAACAAAACTTTTTCAGGCACCTCGAGCTTAACGGCTCTTGCCAACCTGAAAGCATGAGTGAAGTCGCCTTGGTGAAGAGATAAAGCCGGTTCTGACTCTTGCGCTTTTTCAAGCAGTTCTTCTCCGGTTAATTTTATCACTTCCCCGACTCGAGAAAGTCCGTCAACGGCATCAATAAAATATATCGCGTCGTACTTTTCTGCCGCCAGATCTTCCAAGATCGTGAGGCCGCTGACTCCGCCATGAATGTAATCGACGTTTCCCTCTACACCATGATGTTTTATTTCCTCCACCACAACATTACCGACCGCGTCATCTCCGGCAAGCGTATTGCCGATAGAAACGACCGCAACTTTTGCATCCCGTGCAAGTGTTATTTTTGGTTCATTTTTGGAACCTAAACGCACGACGTGCACCGCGCAAGAATTGCATGGGTCATAATGAGCAAGCAATAAGTCGAGATCATATCCGATCTCTTCATCGCTTGCATGAGCTTCGCCGAGAAGATGTTCGGAAAAATGTTCCAAGTCTTCCTGCATACTGCCGGTATTCATCCCTGTCGGAATGATGCAGTTCGCCCAAGTAACCAAGCCATTTTTATCATAACGATATTCATGCCAGATCATGCCGCGCGGAGCTTCGAGATAACCCGCCCCATATCCTTCACGAGGAACGATGCGAGGACGTTTTTCTTTTTTCAATCCGATCGCCAATAATTCATCGATCGCTTTTACCGCGTCGATGAGAACTTGACGGCCTTCCACCAATTGAGCGGCGGTGTTCATGTATGGATCGTAATTCGGCAATGAAAGCCCGAGGGTTTCCATGTCTTTTTTAGCTTCTTCACAGATCAGATCGCTGTTGATATTGAGTCGTGCCAGCGCACCCACCATGTAAGAATCGCTCTCATCGGTATGCACTTGCTTTGAGTTCGAATTATCAACCACGTATTCGTGTTTGTATTGTTCGAACTCTTCCGGCGTCATCGTTCCGCGTTTAGATGAACCGATGAGACTGCCGTAAAACGGATATTTTGTATCGCCGCGCAATGCGATGAACTCGCGTTCACGAATCGGCAGTTTTGGATTTGAGCCCGCAGAAACATCGGCAAACACTTTTACGAGAACATCATATGTTTCGTGAGCATTTGCCAATCTGTCGCGAACGGCTTTCAATTCTTCCGTTTTTGGAATTGCGGTCATGTACCCGGGAGTGATCGTGATCGAGTGGACTTCCCGTCCGCCGACCAATCGAGCCAAGTCGTTGCCAAGAGTATGAAGTCCGAGCAATTTTGCCGCGAGTGCGGTGTTTTCCGGTGTCGCCACAGCAAATTCAATAATGCTGTTTACGTGAAGCAATCTTGGCAATACGAGGTCAAGCGCGTGAAGCACGTGACTGTTGAACATATTTCCGTAGAGTGCGATCTCACGCAGACGATGCGTCTGGTCGGATACCTTGATCCCGAATGCGCGTTCAGCTCCTTTTGAAGCAGCAAGGGCATATGGGAAAGGACAAACTCCGCAGATCCGCGATACAATAATAGGAACTTCTTCCCATGACTTGCCTTCGCAGATCGCTTCAAAGTGGCGCAGCGGTTCTTCAACGATCAAATTGACGTCGAATTTTCCGTCCACTCTTTGAATGACTTCAAATGACATCTTTCCTTCGACCATCGGGATATTTTTTCTCGCAATGGCTCTGGAATTTGTTCCGCCGCTTCCTCCAACACTGGCTCCAATTTCGTGGTTGCCGGCATGAAGAAGCGGATGTTTTAGAATGTTGTTAAACATTATTTCTTCTCCTTTTCTTCAATCAGAGTGAAATGGCGTTGATTAGCCATTCGTAATTTTCTGTCGACCTCCGCTTGCGGTATATCATGGACCTTCGCCACATTATACAAAGCATTGAGAGGAGCGTCGGGAAGCAATCCGCGGCAAGCCCAGCAGAAACCTCCGTTCGACGGACAATAGGCATTACATCCGGCGCGCGTTACCGCACCAAGACATGCACGACCTTCGAACAACAGACAACCGTTATCCTGCAACACGCATTCCGCACAAACAGGACGATCGGTATAATCCGGTCTTCCGCCTGCGAGGATAATTCTGATCGCCCGCACAGCATCTGCCGTGGTGATCGGACAGCCGTGGATAACGGCATCGACTTTAATGATCTCAGCGACCGGACGCGGCGCTATGGGCCGTTGTCCCTGTACGTGAGCTCCGAATTTTCCTTCTTGAGCCCGCTTCACCGCAAATGGAGGCGCCATCCCCGGAATTCCTCCCAGCTCGGCACACGCCCCAACAGCGATAACATAATCGGCACGAGCGCGAAATTCACGGAGTTCTTCCGCTTCTTCCTCACACGTTACCGCGCCTTCAACCATCAGTACATCGATCGGACCGTCGTAAACGCCTCTGATGGCGATACGCATTTGCTTGATATCGAAAACATTATTCAAGTCAAGCAACGTTCCGTCCAAGTTGACGATGACCATCGAACATCCGTCACAGCTTCCGAGCTCGGCATAGACGAGCGTCGGCTTATCTCCGCGCTTCGCGCGAAGGGTATATTCTTCCAACTTACTCATTATAATGCCTCCCAAAGACGTCTGTCTTTGATCTCTTTCAGCGAAAATACGGGTCCGTCGACGCAAGTGAGCACGTCATTGATACGACAATGTCCGCAGCGTCCGACGCAGCAACGCATCTGACGTTCCAGCGAAAAATAAACATTTTCATCGAAAAGATTATATTTTTCCAGAGTCGCCATAACGGGCTTGAACATGACGGAAGGGCCGACGATATAGACCGCCGTATCTTCCGGTTTGCAACCTTCGATCGCATCAAGAACGCCCGTAACGAAACCGCCTTTTTCTCCGTTCGCCAGCCTTTCATAGGCTTCGCGAACATCAAAGATCTTGGATTCGGTCCATTCATCAAGCAGCCGTGGGAAGTATCTTTCAGCAGGTGAGCGTGTTCCGAAGAGCACGAATACCTTTTTGAAATCTTCCCTCGTTTTAGCGATCTCTCGCAGAGGTCTTACCCCCGGAAAGAGACCGATACCGCCGACGATGACGGCAATGTTTTTTCCTTTCAATTCATGAACCGGAAATTCGCGTCCGAACGGACCGCGGATATCCAGAGTGTCGCCGACCTTTTTCGTGTGAATATAGGTCGTGACGTTCATCAGCGTTTGGACGTATGCTTCATCGTGCCTTCCTTCCGGAGGGTCGATCCTTCGCACAGCGATCTCAAATGTTTCTTTGTCAAAAGGAGATGAACAGAGCGATATCGGCGCTTCACCGATACCCGGCGCATATACGGCCACGAACTCTCCGGGACCGATTTCTGTACCGTTATCAAATTTCAGCAAGAATCTCTTTTCCTTATCTGTCAGTTCCTCAATTTCGAGGATCCGTGCAGTTCTCGGAACATAGAGATATTGATTTTCACAATTACTCATGAGGAACCTCCTCGTCTCTCAATAGGTTAAGCGCTTTTATCGGATCGGCAATATCTGCAGGACAAGCGCGAACGCATCTTCCGCAACCGACACACGATGCAGCACAGCCGTGATGATAATCGAATTTATCAAGAATGCGATGACGCACTCTCGCGCCCGGAGATTTCCGAGCGATCACGCCGCCGGCCATTTTGGTAAATCCCGGCAATTGGCAAGAATCGCATTCGCGCACTCGACAGCCGCTTTGTCCGTCCAATGCCGGTTCTTCTTTTATGTTGCAGCAGGTACACGTCGGGCACACAAATGTGCATTTCGCGCACGCCACGCAAAGTTCGCCGGTGACATCAAAATAAGGATGGTGAATGCGTTTTTCGAGAAACTCGTGCAGTTCCCCTATGGGAACCGGCAGAGTTTCCGGATAACGAGTCGCGATCTCTTCGCGAACCAATCGACGAAGCTTGTGATCATTCGGGGTGGCGTCATCAAAATCTGAAACCGACAGGAATAATGACATTCCGCGATGTGTCGCCACTTCAACGAAATAACGTCCGTCGAACAAGTCCGTCAACATAATGTCGTAGTTCTCGGTCGCAATGTGCGTACCAAGACTTTCGCAGAATGAATTTGGCGGAGGCACGATAACGTCAAGACCGATAACCGCAGTAACTTCTCTTTGAGCAAGATACTGAGGGTCTGCCAAGGCGTTTCGTTTTTCACCCATTACGTCATCCCACACTTTGATCGCGTGGATATCGTACGGATGCATGCCGAAGACTACCATCGGTGTCGGACCGTCGCCCGGTCCAAAAACCGTTTTTCCGTCCACTTTTTTCCAAGTGATGACCTTTTCGTCTTGCGGCATAAAGATCTTTTGTGTCGGCGGCAGATTGGTCGTATCATAATTGAGACGAATTTCTTCCGCTTTGTTCAGAAATTCAAACGCGAATTTTCCGTCGTCTGTTTCTACAGGTGCCAGAATTTTTTCTTCTTTCATGAGCGTTTCCACCCAATCAAAAAGAACTTCGCGCCGAATGATAAAGCATGATTCTTTCTTCATGTTTCCTCCTGTTCTCTTTCCATATAAATTTTCCCGCTGTAAAAACGGGTATGTCAAGGTTCTCGCAGTATTATTGAATCCTTTCGTCAATACCGAAAACTAGTAACAATATGCGTTAAAACATAGAGAAAGTCAAGGGCACATTGCGTCGATTCTATTTTTATGGTATGAAGAAAATAGGTCTTGTTTAACGCTCATTAAGGAGGTTCTCCCAATGAACAAAGTTTTAAAAAAGTTATTTGAAACACCAAGTGAAATAGCCATCGGCATCGTTAGTGTATTAAAAGCATTTTGGGCCGATCCAAGGTCCGGTCCGTATATCTGCGCGACGCTCGTTGCCCTCCTCTCTTATTTCCCGCTTTCACAGATAACCTATGCAAGCAGCTATCCACAAGCGTGGGTTTGGGGTTTAACGGCTGCGATATTCGTCATTTTCTTTTTCATATATAAATATGCTGACACTGACGACGAATGGCATGAGCGCGCGCCGCGCCGGACCGGCAACAAGGTTCTACGCTCGATCGGTCTTCCGCTCATCGCTCTCGTGATCGGTCTCGTGGTCATCGTTAACCATCTTAAAACGATCGGTCAGCTCGTGGCTGGAATAGACTCTCTTTCAGACCTGCATAGCATTGCCGCGATCACAGCTCTCAGCTTCCTCGCGATAGGATGGGCGATCTGGAATTACAGAAGTTATAATAAGTGATCATCGTTCACTAAAAAGGCGCCGAACTTTCGGCGCCTTTTCTTTTTCTATTTAATCATCATCTCCCTCATCCTCACTTTGTACCGGAAACTGAACAGACCGAGCTTTTTCGAGAACGCTTTTTGAGATGTTCGATCCCATATCGCCGAGATACATCGATGACAGGAATTGCTGCGCACTGTCTGAGTGAGGCTGTCCTTTTTCCCCTTTCGTAGCAAATGCCTCTGTCCCATCTTTGCCGCAAAACGATTCGATATTCTGCGCTCCACCCGGATGCTCTGTCGCGTACCCCGAGACATCATAGACTTTACCTCCGATAATTATCCAGCAATCGCTTGCGGTACTGTGACGGGCGATCTCTGCGGCGGCAAGAGTGGTTTGTGCGGATGCAGCGGGCGAGTTTACCGCTTCCGGAACGGCAGCTGGAACAAAGTATAAGAAACCGAAAAGAATAAAAAGCGCCGTCCACAAACCGGCCGCCGCGGATTTCAGCGGTACCTTATCGTACTTCGGATTCCGAGAGAAGAACAGCAAAATTCCCATGAGCGAATGAAGATAGATAATGGGTACAAAAAGAAGCGGCAATACGACGACATGCAGATAATACGAATCCACTTTTGGAAGCCACGGAAGCGCCGATGGTTTCACCGACAAAAATCCGGAAAGCAAGGTCAGCGCCGTGAGCGCGATCAAGATCCATGCCGTGATGCGCAATGTTTTAATTATTTTTACCATAATGAATATATTTTATATAATTCACTTTACTCACGAAATTTTATAGCCGCCGGACGCGGGTCTCTGACCCCGTTCGAAACGTTTGTAATAAACCACATTCATCGTTATTTCCAAACGTTCCAACGGGGTTACAAACCCCGTCGGGCAACGGACGACAACGAATTATGTCAATTTTTAAAAATCTGAGTAAGGTGAATTATATAATTATAACAAACATCGCTGAATTACGCCTCATCAATTTCCACAGAAAAAATTTTTGACGGCGAATGATGTCCCGAAATAAGTTTCGCTTTTCCGGTGAGGATGCCAAAATGCTCCGCGACCAATTCGCGAACGCGGTTATTTGCCATATTCCGCTCCGCTTTTTCCTTTACCGATGCCTCAAAATGATCCTCGGAAATTTTCACGAAGGTTTCTTTTTTTGCATGAGGTGTGACTTTGATCTTTATGTACATGTTTCAAATTAAAAAGTAAAAATGAAAAATTAAAAAGTAACGACAGTTGATGGTGGACTTTTTAATTTTTAATTGTCGTTTTTACTTTTTCATTTTTCCTTTTTTAATTTTATATGCTTTGCGCCAGCATCAGATTCGTACTGCCTTTTTTTCCGAAAGGAATTCCGGCACAGAGAACGAACTTATCTCCCTTTTTAAAATTTTTACGATGTATCAAAAATTTTTTCGCATGTTCCGCCGCTTCGGAGAGCTCGGTGAAATGCGGACCGAGTTCCGGAAAACATCCAAAGCTGAGCAATGCCCGATTTCTCGTTTCGATGTGCGGCGTAAAAACGAAGATCGGGTGTCTCGGTTTATAGCGCGAGATCATTCGCGGAGTGAACCCGGTTTCCGAAAGCGCAATGATCGCTTTCGCATCGATATTCGCGGCTGTCACGGCAACAGACAAACTGACAGAATCCGCTACACCCTTCGTTATGCGTACGAATTTTTTAACCTCTTCTTGAAAAAGCTCGCTTTCCTCCGTCCGGTGAGCAATACGGGACATAGTTTCTATGGTGAGGACAGGATGATCTCCCGTTGCCGTTTCTCCTGAAAGCATGATCGCATCCGTTCCGTCCAAGATCGCATTTGAAACATCGCTCACTTCCGCGCGCGTCGGTACCGGCGAATGGATCATGGAATCGAGCATCTGTGTCGCGGTGATAACCGGCTTCCCCGCCATGATGGATTTCTTTATGATCAATTTCTGTGCAAGAGGAACCTCCTCCGCAGGTATCTCAACCGCGAGATCGCCTCTCGCGATCATGATGCCATCGGATACTTCAATGATCTCATCAATATTTTTTACCGCTTCCTCAGTTTCGATCTTTGCGATAATGGCAATGCGTGAATTATGTTCATCCAGTATTTTTCGAAGATGACGGATATCTTCCGCCGACTGTACGAAAGACAGCGCGACAAAATCGACTTTCTCTCTGATACCGAGCAAAAGATCGTCTTTGTCTTTTTTTCCCAGACAGCCGATGGAAAGTTTCGTTCCCGGAACATTCACCCCGCGAGAGCCGCGTATCGTTCCGCCATTTACCACTATGCATTTAATATCTTCGCCCTTCACTGATTGCACCCTTAATTTTATCTTGCCGTCATCGAGCATGATGTGAGAACCTTCGGAAACTTCCTTGGGAAGATTTTTATAATTTACGTAAACGCGTTCTTCGCTGCCGACAAACGCTTCGGTGGTCAGCGTAAATTCCGCATCTTTTTTGAGATGAACCGTTTCAGTTTCAAAACTTCCGATCCGTATCTTCGGTCCGGACAGATCCTGAAGGATCGCAACGGGAATATGCAATTTTTCCGATGTGTCGCGAATGGTCCGTATCACCTCGGAGTGCTCCTCGTGCGAACCGTGAGAAAAATTCAGGCGCGCCACATTCATTCCTGCGTTGATCATTCCGGTAAGCTCTCGCTCGGAGCATGAAGCCGGGCCGATCGTCGCCACGATCTTGGTTTTTCGTATATTCATAGAATTTATTTGTATTGCCGAATTATAGTCTAAATCGGCTAAAAAACAAGGAAAAACTTTTTCTCAGGTCTCGTTTTTTCAGAGACGCTTTTCTTTCTTTCCAGTCGGGAATGGTTTGCGCAATGAGATCATAAAATCTTTTGGAGTGATTCATTTCTTTCAAATGGCACAATTCATGAACAACCACATAATCGATCACCTCCGGCGGATAGGAAAATAATTTCGACGCGAAATTAAGATTGCGGAGCGACGAACAGCTTCCGAGACGTGATCGCATATTTTTGATCGTCACGCGGTTCCAAGAAAAACCATAAAATTGATTCCAGTACGCCAAACGAGCTTGAATGTAGGCCTTGCGTTTTTCGCGTGGTGTAGGTGGTTTTATTTTCGCCATAGCCGATATTATAGCACATAAAATAAAAAAAATGCCTGCTGTAAATTCTAGCATATGCTAGAATTTACAGCAGGGCGTGGGAAGCATTATTATTTTTGTTCAAAAAAAGCGGCGGCTTTCCGCCACCGCTGTTGTGAAAGAATATTTATTCTTTCAGTACTCTCTCCGCATATTCAATACCGAGCTTGAACGCTTTTATGTTCGCTGGTATCGATTTTTTCGGAACCATTTCCGTGATGGATTGCAACAGAATTTCTTCCTTGACGCATTTCGTTATCGAAACGGCAATGCCGAGAGCGATAGACGATTGCGCCGCAATATTTCCGATCTCTTTTTTTGCGATCTCAACGATCGGTATTTCGAGAATTTTCCACGTTTTTCGATCATCGCTTGATGCATGAACAAGGTTCGGATCTATCACGATAATGCCGCCCGGCGTGACTCCTTTTTTGTATATCTGATAGGAACTGTCGGCGACGGAAAGCATGAATTCGATCTCGCCGTTTATGGCGTACGGATAATTGATCTCCTTTTTATCGCACAATACATCGCGAGATGTCGGACCTCCTCGAACTTGAGAATTCATCGCGAGACTGGTCGCAGAGTGAAGTCCCGATCTGATCATGGCTTCGCAAAGAATTTCTCCTGCGGAGATTATTCCTTGTCCGCCGACGCCGGTAAAACGAAATTGCCGTTTGACGGAATCGCACTCCTCGTTCTCTTGATCTTCCGGCGCGATGGTCTCACAGAAAATTCCCGTACCATGATCTTCTTCTCGGATCTTTTTTACATGTTCCGAATATTTTTCGCAATATTCTTTTGCGCCGGCGGTTTGTTTCAGTATGCCGACCGGGAACTTCCCTTCTTTTTCTTCTTCGGAAAGCGTTTGCCACCGAGCGCTCGGCACACCGATCGAACCTATCCAATCATCCATCTCTTTCGGAGCACCCATGTCGTTCTTTCGTCCGAAGTTTACCGGACACCCTGAAAGGATCTCCACAAAACTGAACCCTTTATGTTGAAAGGCGGCAGTAAGAACTTTTTCCAACCTGAGAAGATCGAGCGTGGTGCTTCGCGCGACGAAGGTTGCTTTCGCGGCAATGGCAAGATCGCAGGCATCAAAAGTATTTTCGATGTTTCCGAACGGCTGAGTGACCGCCCACATCCCGAGAGGAGTCGTTGGGCTCGCTTGAGAATTGGTCAGACCGTAGATGAAGTTATTGATGATAATATATTTCAGATCGATATTTCTTCGGCATCCGTGCAGGAAATGGCTCAAGCCGATCGCGAGACCATCGCCGTCCCCGGAAACCACAATAACGGGTTTTTCCGGTTCCGCGAATTTTATGCCGGTGGCATAGGCGACCGGACGGCCGTGCGTCGAATGAAAAGTAAAACAATCCATATACGAACTCATGCGTCCGGAACATCCGATACCTGAGACCAGGCAAACATCTTCTTTTTTCCATCCCATGGTGTCCATAGCGCGGATAATAGCATTCAAGACTATTCCGTTTCCGCAGCCCGGACACCATTGAGTCGGCAGACGTTCCTTTCTTAATTTTGAATCGTAATTATACGCCATGATGCATCTCCCGAATCTTGTTCATAATTTCCGGCGGTTCGAATAATCGGCCGTTCACTTTGGAAAGGAACGGCAGACGTTTTCCCATCGCGCGTTCCACTTCCCGCAGATATTGGCCTTTGTTCATTTCCACCACCAGGATATTTGAAGCATCGAACTTCTTTGATGCATCTTCGAGCCGTTTCACCGGACTCGGCCATAATGTTTTCGGACAAAATATTCCGACGTGAAGACCTTCTTTCCGAAGCGTATCCGCCGCATCGCGCGCGGACAAATATACCGATCCGTAACAAACAATAAGGTAATCCGCATCGTCATACCGATATTTTTCAACTTTTTCGATATCGCGCAGATGATTGTCGACCTTTCTGAACTGGCGGTCGATCAATTGCTGGCACAGATCGGGCTTTTCCGTCGGAAAATCGGTTTTGTCATGAAAAAGTCCGGTAATGTGGTACGGCTTTCCCGTGAAAAACGGATTGAGTATCGCCGGTTCGTCATCTTTGACATCGCAGGGCTGATAATCACTGAGATAGTTCACTCTTCGCGTCACGAGCGTTTTTTGTATTTCCGAAAGATCGGGGATCAAAACATCTCTCGACGTATGCGCGAGCGTTTCATCCGATAATAAGATCACCGGCTGCATGAACCGTTCAGCCAAATTGAAAGCTCGGACGGTTTCCGTATAGCATTCGGACGTCGTGGACGGAGCGAGAACGATCGTCTTCACATCTCCATGCGTCGGCGCTCTCGATTGAAGCACGTCGCCTTGCGAAGTTCGCGTGGGAAGCCCCGTTGCCGGTCCTCCTCTCATGACATTCACGATAACGAGCGGAATTTCCGCCATGTGCGCCTGACCGATCTGTTCCGCTTTGAGCGACATTCCGGGTCCCGACGTGTTCGTCATGGATCTCTTTCCGGTTAACGATGCTCCGATCGCGGCACAGATAGAGCCGATCTCGTCTTCCATTTGAATGAATTTCCGTTCAATGAGCGGAAATCTTTTCGACAGTATGCTCATCACCTCCGACGAAGGAGTGATGGGGTAACCGGCAAAAAACGTACATCCGGCATCTTCCGCCGCGAGTGCGATAAGTTCATTGCCGTTCGCTTTCAGCTTTCTCATCTTTTTCTCCTGTTGATAGTGATTGGCAATCGTTCGCCAGTATTTTTGTCTGGCGCTCTTTCGCTTCCGGCGTTATTTTCTTCGCAAAAGGAAATTCATTTTTTTCCGCCACCGAAATGGCGCGGTCTGGACAAGCGTATTCGCAATGCCGGCATCCGATGCATAGATCGGGCCGATCGACTGAGATCATACAGCCAGGTATCGCTTCTTTGACCTCGGCCATCGAAAGTACTCCGGCCGGACAGGCATAGACGCATTTTTTGCAGGATTTGCAATATCCTTTAATGACCCAAATCGGTTCTGTTTTTGTTTCCTGCTTTTGCGGTTCGTTTTGTATTTCGTTCATGAACAAACTCCTTCACCCGACGAGGCGATTTTTCAAAGTACGCAATCTAAATTGATACTACATCGAAAACATCCTATGTCAACCGGCTCTGCCTTGCTATTTTTAAACATACATGATATAATTTTTATTAGAAACAATGCTTTTTAACACTCGAATCGTGAGGTATTATCGATGTCTGCATTAATCGCTCGCGTCCGTTTCAAACGGCGAAAATGGTATCTTCAGCCGCTCGATCCGAGATCGGCGGAAAAAATTTACGAAATGAACGTTGGACACACAAGAATAGATCCGACGGAAGCCGTTGGACTTCCGAAAAAGTTTGAGAAAGATTCTCACGGTCTTGTCGAAACAAGCTGGAAGATGATCGAATCTTTAACGGACGAAATGTCAGCCGGAGCCTTGGATCTTCCGGTAACCGACTTTGGATTGAATTTTTATGTCTACTCCAAAGAATGGGGCGACGACAAACCGCGCTATCGTTTTGCCTCAACCGTTAAGATCCGAAGAGAAAATGCGGTTCAATACAATACGGAACGTCCGACGGCAGGTAGCGAGGTAAAATTGAAAAAGGTTCCGCTAAAACAAAAGGAACCCCTTCGTTTAACCCTTAACGGGAAAGAACAACCGCTGCCGGAACAGCATACGCCTCCCGCCCTCGAAGCGCCGCGTTACAATCGCGATTCGCTTTATCGGATCAGTACCGGACATGATCTGGCGATCCAGATCCTGGTCAGCGAACTTATCAAGGCAGACGAGCCAAAGGAGCCGATCCCGATGAAATGGCTTGGTCCGGACGGCGATGAATTGGTTTGGGGAGTTTCCGCCTCCATCGTCCTCAATATGAAGGCTCATCCGGATCGAAAAATTCTTCGATTCAATGTTTGGAAGCAAAACAACGATGGCGGATATAATAAACTCGAGAGATATCCGTGCGCTGCCTGCAAGTAATACCTGAGTATCCGACGAATGAAAATTTCGTCGGATTTTTTTATTTCATATTCATCTCGAGCCAAGAAGTTTTTGACACAAATCTGGATATTCGTTATAATTCACGAATGAAAAACACAACCAATGAACCATTTCGCCTCGCTCTCTCGTACGACGATGTTCTTCTCGTCCCGCATTATTCGGATATCCCTTCGCGCAAACTGATAGATCTGTCGACCATGTTCTCGCGAAGGATCAAACTCAATGTGCCGGTCGTTTCGGCAAACATGGATACCGTGACCGGCGCGGAAATGGCGATCCATATGGCTCGCGAAGGCGGCATGGGGATCATCCACCGTTTTCAAAGCGCGGAAGAGGAGGCTAATGAAGTTCGCCGAGTAAAACGAGCGGAAAGCCTTTTCATTCATGATCCGATAACCATCCGAAAAGAAGCGACCTTGCGCGATGCACTCGACCTCATGGCGAAAAATCATGTGACCGGAGTGATCGTGTGTTCCCCCGAACGCGATATTCTCGGAATTCTTACCGCGAGAGATATTCGTTTTAAAACCGATCTCAGCGTTTCCGTCATGAAGCTCATGACCCCGAAAGAAAAAATGATCACGGCGAACCGCGATATCGGGAACATTGAAGCGCTCGAGATCCTCGATAAGCATAAGATCGAAAAACTGCCGCTCGTCGACAAGAACGGGAAATTATCCGGGCTGATCACAGCATCGGATTATAAGAAAACAAAAGAAAGTCCCCATGCTTCAAAAGATAAACGCGGACATCTCTTGGTCGGTGCAGCGATCGGAGTAAAAGACGGGATGGAACGCGCAGAACTTCTTGTTGCCGCCGGCGTGGATGCGCTCGTCATTGATATTGCGCATGGACATCATAATACCTGCATTGATCTCGTCAAAAAATTAAAGAAAAAATTTCCA
Source organism: Minisyncoccota bacterium (assembly GCA_023229825.1). GTDB lineage: Bacteria > Patescibacteriota > Minisyncoccia > Phycocordibacterales > CAIJYI01 > CAIJYI01. The sequence goes on along the minus strand of JALNYN010000005.1, from coordinate 13,994 downwards.
TCAATAGATATCGTAGCCGGAAATGTCGCCACCGCGGAAGGAACGATCGATCTCATACGGGCGGGCGCTGACGCGATAAAGATCGGCATCGGTCCCGGTGCAGCTTGCTCTACCCGCATAGTTGCCGGTTCCGGAGTTCCCCAGCTCACCGCCGTCCTTGAATGCGCAAAAGCGGCGAATAAATTCAAGATCCCCATCATTGCGGATGGAGGCATAAAAAATTCCGGCGATCTGGCAAAAGCCATCGCAGCGGGCGCGGGAACGGTCATGATCGGCAATCTGTTCTCCGGTTCGAAAGAATCGCCGGGAGAATATTATATCGAAGGAGGCGAAGCCTTTAAGATCTATCGCGGACTGGCATCGCGCGACGCGTCGATCGATATGGTTTTGCGCGGCGACAAAGATTCCGATCGCCAAGATCGAACACCCGAAGGCATCGGCTATCGCGTCACATTCAAAGGCGAAGTGCGAAAAATCCTTCAGGGCCTGCTCGACGGTCTCCAATCGGGAATGAGCTATACGGGAGCGCGCAACATAAAAGAATTCTGGAAAAAAGCCGAGTTCGTACGCATCACCGGCGAAGGAATGAACGAAAGCCGCCCGAGAAGCCACCAAGTTTAAGTATCGGGGAAAAGTATCAGTATCAGGGGACAAAAAATGAAAATTTTGAACAAATACCGTTTATGTGGCATAATGACCATATACGATCCTTTCGTATACTCTTTATGATAAATACTATTTTTCGCATATTTCAAAAACAGCGCAGCAAAGACCTCTATCGATATTCAAAGGAACTGAACACCTGTTATATCGACGTAGAGATCGATTTTTATCGCGAATTGTATAATGAATGGGATTTCTCTCCGATCACTAATCGAGATCTCGACGAAGAACTTTTCGAATTCCTAGAATCAAGCGTCGAAGATATCTCTCCGAAATACAATATATGCATCGTGTTCAATATTCCGGAAAATCTCAAAGATGCCGAAAAAGAAGAAAAAAGCATCCAAGGTTTTTTGAACTATTTTAATTACGAAATACGCAAGCAGAACAACAAAATTCGCAAAACTGCGAATCATGCGATCACCTGCGGAATATACGGACTTATGTTTCTCTTTGCCGGCACGTTCGCCACTCAATATTTGGAAACTCATGAGCTCTACGCGAAATTCTCTTTTCTGGCCGAAGGTCTGATAATCGGCGGGTGGGTATTCGGCTGGCATTTAATAGAAATAATATTCTTTAGGTCCGAAGAACTGTTCTCTCAAAAAAAGATCCTCGAACGGCTTCGCGACGCAAAAATAGAGTTCAACTACCGGCAATCGGCATAGCAATAATCAATATTTTTATTATGAAAAAAAATATTCTCGTTACAGGCGCTTTCGGACAAATAGGCTCGGAACTTATCGCAGCGCTTGAAAAAAGATCCGGAAAAAGTCTCGTCGTAGCGTTCGACAAAAGGCTCGACCCGAATTTCAAGGGCATTTCGGTGATCGGAGACATTACCGACAAAGAGCTCTTGCGAAATATCGTCATCGAACATAACATCGGAACGGTCTACCATCTCGTTTCCCTCCTCTCCGCCGTCGGTGAAAATAATCCTGAGCTCGCATGGAAAGTGAATATGGACGGACTCAGAAACATTCTTGATCTGGCGCGCGAATACGATCTCAAGGTTTTCTGGCCAAGCTCGATCGCGGCGTTCGGAAAAACTACACCGAGAGAAAACACTCCTCAGCGAACCGTGCTTGAACCCGGTACGATGTATGGAGTAACTAAAGTCGCAGGAGAATTGCTCTGCCAATATTATTTCAACAAATTCGGCGTTGATGTCAGGAGCGTGCGCTATCCGGGCGTTATCAGCTGGAAAACCCTTCCGGGCGGCGGCACGACAGATTACGCTGTCGACATTTTTTGGAAAGCGATCGAGACCGGCGAGTACGTTTGTTTTTTGAAAAAAGATACTGCGCTTCCGATGATGTACATCGATGATGCCATCCGCGCAACGCTCGAGATCATGGACGCGGATCCGAAAAAGATCGCCATCAGAACCAGCTATAATCTCGCGGCGGTGAGCTTCACTCCGGCAACGCTCGCGGACGCGATACGGAAAGCCGGCGTACCGCTCAAAATAAAATACCTGCCCGACTTCCGCCAAAGTATCGCGGATTCCTGGCCAAAAAGCATCGACGACAAAAGCGCCAGAAAAGACTGGAAATGGAAACACCAATTCGATCTCGATAAAATGGTCAAAGAAATGCTGCGCGGAGTCAGAGAAATGCGTGCAAAATAACGGTTAAATGTGCCAAGATTCGTCATTGACGCTAACTCGCTAATGCGGTAGTTTTATAGTAGATGACATCATATTGAACCTTGAAAAGTTCATCAATTATTGACCACCCTAAACCACAAAAAGGAGGATGCCCCGTGAAGCGAACAAAAGAAACGGTATTCGTACTGGATACCTGCATTTATGGGAATGATCCCGCCGCGCTTTTTAATTTCGACGAGCATGACATTTATGTCCCTATCGCCGTTATGCGCGAACTGGATAATCATAAGACCAATATCCGAAAACCGGAACTTGCAAAAAATGCTCGGCACACCACCAAATATTTTTCCGAACTTCTTCGCGGCGCCAGTCCCGACGATCTGGAAAAAGGACTTCCGATATCCAAAGCTATTTCCTATTACGGAAAAAAAGGTCCTTCTTCAAAAACCGGACGCGTATTTTTTGAATCAAGTCATGCCAGCTTGCTGCTCATGCCGCTCAATCCCGATGCACCCATCATAAATTTTGCGAGCGAACTACAAAAAAAACTCGGGGAAAGCGTTGACGTTATTTTCATAACGCAAGATAGCATCGCGCGGATCACCGCGCTCATGTGCGGTGTCAAAGTGGAAGAGTACGCCAGAGCCAAAGCGATCGACGATATCAACTTTCTCTACAGCGGAATGGCGGATCTGCCGGAAAATTTTTGGAAAAAAACCAAAAAGCTCAGCGAAAAAGAAGAGAACGGACTCACGTATTGGGATATAAAAACCACTCTTTCCAACGCATGGTTTCCGAATCAATTTCTTACCCTGATCACAGAGGAAGGAATTCAAGAATTCATGGTTCGCAAACTCGACTATGAAGGCTACGCAACCATCAGCACTATTTATGATTATACGAAAGATAAGAATGTTTGGGGACTTCATGCACTCAATAAAGAGCAGAACTTCTTTATGAATGCCCTCATGAACCCTGAAATTCATTTCGTTTCCGGGGCCGGAAAAGCCGGGTCGGGAAAAACACTCCTCACTCTTGCTGCCGCACTGGAGCAGGTAATTGACTGGCGTCTCTACAACGAGATTACTATTACCAAAGAGATCATGCCGATCGGTATCGACCCTGGGACCTTTCCGGGCAACGAAGAGCAGAAAATGGCTCCATGGCTTATGGCATTTACCGACAACCTTGATTTTTTGACATCAGGCATCGATGCTGCACATAAACAAACGGCACAGGATCTAATGAAGCGCTACGTCAAAATGCGTTCCATTGGACCGATGCAGGGCAGAACATTCCACAGAAAGTTCGTTGTCGTTGATGAAGCGGAAAATTTAACGCCAAAACAAGCGCTCGACTTGGGCACGCGCGCCGGTCCGGGAACGAAATTCGTCTTTCTCGGAAATGTCCGGCAAATTGCATCTCAGTATCTTTCCGCCGAATCATGCGGACTTACCCATGCGGTAGAATCCTCGAAGATCGGCCAGAGATGCGCTCATGTGACGCTCGTCGGCTGCGAAAGAAGCGAACTTGCTGAATTCGTCGCCAATAATTGGTGATCAATATCATAAAAATTGATATTCACTATCGAAAAAAGTTATCGCCGCAGTCTTCGGACCGCGGCGATTTTTTGTAAAAAAAATAAAAAATTTTTAATTGTAAAATAATTTTCTATTTCTCACTTTGTAGGCAAATTCTAGCATATGCGTGATAGCCGCGTTAACTTGGTTGGTGCTATCGTAGTTTTAGTTCGATAGCGCAAGCCTTTTTTGACGTTTTTTGACACAATTCGCGTGTATGAAAAAAATACATGAGAATTGTCATGTTGCGAAGTTGAAATCAGCAATTTTGATCGCAAAAATAATATATGAATATCTGTATACGAATGAAAATATGATCCGATCACAGCCCCGTCGCCGGACTGGGGTTGCCACCGCAGCGTGCGGGGTCCCGCTTGCGAGCGGGATACCCCTGTCCGAAACATTTGGAGGCTTCGTTTATGGTTAATTTGAAGCACAGACTCGATCAAGATCGCCAAACGTTTCGGACGGGGTTACAAACCCCGTCCGGCGATACTCGTTTTTGTTTTGGATAAAACTGGATGAAAAATGGTCTATGGTCCGAGCGATTATCAACCAAATTAATCCGGCTAGGCGGCATATGCTAGAATTTGCCTTGTGTGTTTTTTGAAACAAAAGTGTGAGAGGTATAGATCGATCGGGTGCGATAGGCGAGCTATAAGTAAAATGTAAACGACCACCGGACTCAGGTCCGGTGGTCGTTTACTTTTTATTGGAATTTCTCTTTCAAATACTCAGGCAGTTTTTCGATCGCTATCCTCTCCTGTTTCATCGTATCGCGGTCGCGGACGGTTACGGCTTTGTCGTTCAGAGTTTCAAAATCGACGGTGATGCAATACGGCGTACCGATCTCATCCTGACGGCGATAACGCTTGCCGATGGATTGCGTTTCGTCGTACGAAACAACAAAATCTTTTTTCAGCGTATCGAAGATCGGACGCGCCACGGCGGAAAGTTCTTCTTTTTTGGAAAGCGGCAAGATCGCAACTTTGATCGGGGCGAGTTGTTTCGGGAGGCGTAAAACGGCGCGCGTTTCTCCTTCCACATCTTCTTCGTGGTATGAGGTACAGAGTACGGCAAGGATCGTTCTATCCAGTCCGAAGGTCGGCTCGACCACGTGCGGGATGTATTTTGTTTTTTCCGCTTCGTCGATATATTCCAACGAAACGGTGCTTTCTTTTTGGTGGCTTGTCAGATCAAAATCAGTGCGATACGCCAGACCGTACAATTCTTTTTTACCGAACGGAAAATCAAATTCAAAGTCTATCGTACGCTTCGAATAGTGAGCCAGATCTTCGTCTGCAACTTCAAGTTCGTGGATATTTTCTTTTCGCAATCCGATATCTTCCATCCACTGATGCATTTCTTTCCGCCAGAGTTCGAAATGTTCTTCCCATTCGGACGGTTTAACAAAATACTCTATCTCCATCTGCTCGAACTCGCGAGTGCGGAACACGAAATCGCGCGGGGTAATTTCGTTGCGGAACGCTTTGCCGATCTGTCCCATGCCAAACGGCAATCGAGGATGAAAAGAATCGACGACGTTTTTGAAATTCACAAACATCCCCTGCGCCGTTTCCGGTCGAAGATACGCGATCGAAGAAGAATCCTCCACCGCCCCGATGGATGTCTTGAACATCATGTTGAATTGGCGAGGTTCAAAAAGCCCATTGGAATGTCCGCATTCCGAACATACCCAAGAAAAATCCGTTTTCCCGTCTGGAGAAAGATGATCCGCGCGAAACCTTTTTTTGCATTTTTCACATTCCACCATCGGGTCGGTAAATGTCGCCACGTGTCCTGCCGCTTCCCATACTTTTGAACTCATCAGTATTGCCGCGTCCACGCCGTACATATCGCTTCTATCTTCGACGAAACGTTTCCACCACAGGTCTTTGATATTCTTTTTGAGCGCGACGCCGAGCGGTCCGTAGTCCCATGTCCCGGCAAGTCCGCCGTAGATCTCTGATCCGCGATAAATGAAACCGCGCCGTTTTGCGAGGGATTCGATCTTATCCATCGTAACTTTTTGATTTTCCATATCTCTATTTTTACCATATTTTTGGCTTGTAAGCAAAAAACCGCCCTTTTGGACGGCTTTATTTTGATCTATCGAACAACGATATTGTTCGTTAACACGCCGTTATCCAGTTTGACCTCGGGCATCCGATAAATTTCTTTATATGTTTCGTCTCCCTGTTTTTCCTCAACTTTTATATCGTAAACGCCGGGCTGCGTAAGAAGATAAAATCTTCCGAGCATATCGGTCGTAACTTTTTTAACTATCGGAATGGATAATCCGGACAATTCAGCGCTTATCATCGCGAATGAGACCGGTCTGCCGTCCTTTCCTAAGAGAACCGTAACTTTGTGCTTGCGTTTCCAAAGCATTTGGAACGTAATATTTATGACATAGAAGGCGAAGATAGAAATATTAAAAATGCTCGGAGAAAAAATAACTGATGCCACCGAAAGCGAAAAACCGATCAGAAACAGTAAATTGAATACGAATGAACGTATTTTTTCTTTCCTGGAATACTGAGTGAAAAGATGTTCCTTATTTTTTATAAACTCATTCCAGTCGAACTCTACGGGATCAAGAGGAATATTGAATTGGATCACGGCATTATCGGTCGAATCGAATATCTCGCCGAAGTACAGGTCGTCGTACATCTCATCGCGTTTTCTGTTGGCCAATATCTGAGACGGGAATTTGTAGTGAGTCTTGTTAGCGGTAATGGAATACGCGCCCGGCTCTGCGAGAAAACCATAGCGCCCGTTGATATCCGTTATGGCGCTTTTCTTTTTTTCACCCTTGAGATCCTCCATAACCACGTATGCGGGATCGATCGGACGTTTCGTGACGGAATCATACACCACGCCCCACGATTTCGGTTTTTTCTTTCCAAAGAATACCAATATGGCGCCGAAGCACTTCAGAAGTATCAAATAAACATCGTAGAATGAACCGATATTACTCACCAATACGGCGCTCTGAGACATGCTTACGGCAACACCGATCGGGAGCGCCTTCGGTGCGACCTTTTCGATCGTTTCCGTGACTTGTACGATTTGAGCCGGAGCGAGAAGATTTGCTACAGGAAGCGGAGCCGGCTTTGCGTCAAGAATGAATGCCCCGCGTGTTTCAGCAAGGACTTTTTTTTCATTTCCTAAAACTTCGATCTGAAAAGCGTGCGATCCCGATTCTCCATTGAGATCAACTATCGTCTCCGAACGTGCGCCGTTTACCGCAAAAACATATTGAGACTCGTCCTTGCCTTTCTCGATGTTGTTGACTTTTAATATGACGGAACGAAAACCCACCGGGAGCTTATTAAGTGGAATTGATATTCTGATATTTTTATTGGAATCCGCGGAAATGGAATTGCCCTCAAGTATTAATTTTGACTCCGCACCTCCCTTCGAGTAGAACTCAAAGTCTGAAAGCGAAAGCGAAAAAACGGAAGGAGCTGCAGGAGTTGTTTTTTCTTTTTCCGGCGCTGTTGTCGCCGACACGGGCGTGCTCGAAGCCGTCGCACTGACCGTACTGCTTGCGGCAGTCGGAACATTCGTTGTTGTCGTCGGTGTTGTTGTGGCAATTTTAACCGGAACAGCGGTCGGCGGCGGAGCAGCCTTTACCGGCGGGTCGATAGGAGCGATCGGAGCAGTTACTACCGGAGGCTCGGGTGCTGCAACCTTTGCGGAAGTAAAAGATCCGGATGAATAGTTCTCCCAAGGATCTTTCGCGAATATCGAGTAGAAATATTTTACCCCTATTGCGGGAGTCGTATCAATAACCTTTTGTGCTTTTCCTTCATAAATGACGTTACCGGTCGAAGGAACGCTGGGGTAGCTCGTCATGCTGCGAACGACTTTCACGGAAGCGAAATCCGTGTCGCGGGGGTTCGTCCAAGTCAGCGTTATGGAATCACCTGATACGCTCGCCTTGAATCCGGAAGGATTCGCAGGAGCGACCGTATCGCTTTCATTGTCGATGACGAAGGTTCCGATGAACACGGAAGAATTTTCTGCAGTGTCTGTTGAGACCACTTTATAGTGGTAGGTTACGTTTTGTTCAATGGAACTGAGAACAACGCGATGTTTGGTCGAATACACGGGATCGCTACCCGTCCCCCCTTCATATGATTGAGTGGTCCCCCAAGAATATTCCGCCGCGGATGGTTCATTCGTGTTCCACAGCAAAGCGGCGCCATTCTTATCTGAAGTGACGGCCATATTGCTGATGAACGGAGGAACCGTATCCGTATTCGCTTGAGTGAAATTTACGATAATCGGGGTCAGACCAAAAAAATTGCCCGCGGAAAAAGCAAGGGCGAGAAAAGCCAAAAAAAGAGCAAACGTCAGCGAGATGATTTTTCGAGATTTTTTCACTGAGAACCACATGCGAATTTCTACATTTTTAGATGAGACAAAGAGTCTATGCACTTATTATAGAACAAAATTTGCGCAAACCCTAAAATTTAAGTGGAAAAAACTATCTCGGGTCAAATGATCCTCACAAGAGACCTGGCGCAATACACCGGACCGAAATATCTGGCTCCCAGCCAGCCGGCACGCACCTGACGAACGCTGCGTACAAAACATGCGGTAGGAACGCCGGAGTTTTCGGGGAAATAGCCGCCGAGATTCCAAGAAACATTTCCAGCACCCTCATAGTCGTCAATGATCTGATCGGTTTCTTCAAGATGTGAAAGAAAATACATTGCCCAATCTTCCGGGGTCATACCGTGCTCGTTCACATAATTGCGATCCGATTGAAAGGAAGCGAGGTAATCGATCGGCGACTTGTTTGCTTCGATCTGCCTTCTTCCTCCGATGGTTTTACCCGCTTTTTCAAATGGCAGGTTGGGAATGTCCTCCACAAGAGAAACTCGCCAGCCGGAACTCCCGCCTCCCGTCGTATCGGCGAGTATCTGCAGTTTCGTTTTACCTTGGTGCTTTTCAGAAAATTCGATCGGATCGTAAACCAATGTCCCATTTTTATTGGCATCTTTATATTTATCCCATCGCCAAAATGGCTGATTCGCATCGAGGTCGACCGGGATAAGTTTTTCGTTCGGATCGTTCAGATCTTTTTTTGTCGCAAAGAGTTTTGCCTCTTCCGAATGTTTGAGAATAACGCCGGATACTTTTTCATGGAATTGATCGAGTGACATTCCGAAGGGCGTCATGATGAGCCGTGAAAAACCTTGCAGGACCTTTGTTTCAAGCACTTCCCTGTTGCCATTTGCGCGGTTTTGGATATCCTCGCGGCTCGGCAAGGGATAGGCTCTTCCATCGATCCCGACGATTCCTTGGTCGCCATTCGCAAATGACACCAAAATTTCCGCACGTTCGAGTATCTCTTTTTGTTTTTCGTACTGCTCGAGCACGCTTTCCAAAGTTTGGGTGGCGTAGATCATGATGTTAATTATATCAAAATTTTATTCTCACCGCCATTTTCCGCTTGTAGAAATTATCTGTTCTTTTTGATGTCCGCAACGATCGCGGCATGATCGCTTACTCCGAACCTGAGCGATACGTTGCTCACCGAATATTCAGGGGTGGAAAAAAGACCGTCGACCATAAGATATTTCACATCTTCAGGCGCGCGATGAAGCGTCGGATCAAGAGAGGTCGCGTAATCGGGCGGAATGTTGTCTTTGAACCGTCTCGCGATCTCGTCGAATATCTCTCTTCCGCGAGGCGCATTGAAGTCGCCGGAAAATACGATGCCGTCTTTGAACGCATCTGTTTTTTCAAAAAAGTTTTTGAGATCGCGCCGCTGTCGATCATCGACGCTCCCTTTCGGCGTCCAAGTAAAATGCGTAGTACCAATGGTATAGCGCGTGCCGGAGACATCAACAACGACCGACAAAAGCGCTCTCGCCTCATTATCATCCATACCCGTCGACTTTTCATGCAAGTTTGAGGGGTCGTTTGCGTAGTACTGTGATAGCGTTCCGATAATGGGTAATTTGGTAAGGATCGCCACGCCGAGCGGAATAAGGGTATTGCCGCCAGCTTCACCGGGCCAAAGAAAGAAAGTCGAAAAAAAACCGCGCATGCCAAGCTCCTTTTCAAATCGAGGAACGTCCTTTTCAAAAACTTCCTGCAGACAAACCACATCAGGATCTTGCTCTTTCAAAAAAGGGATAACAGCATCGTAATGCTTGTCATGTTCGATATTAAGCGAAACCAAATGTATAGAGTTGTTTTTCATCATCCCATTGTAAACAATGAAAGAAAAAAGTGCAAAAAAACGGCCAAGGGAGACCTCGGTCGTTGAATTTGAGGTGTTCTATCGTTCTATTGTTCAATTGCTCCGTTGTCTACCCTTTTACAATAAAGTATAGATCCGCCACATTCGCTCCGGTGGCGCCGGTATGAATGTGTCCTACGACTCGTTTAAAATATTCGAACGAATTATTGTTGGCGAGAAAATCCTGTGTATCAAGACCCATCGCTTTCCCCTTTTCAAAAAGTTCTTTATCTCCAATGGCTCCTCCGGCATCGCTGTAATCCTTTCCATCGCTTGAAGCTCCAACCAATACCATATCCTCCTTAAGATACGGCAATCCCCCCAGAACAAACTCCTGATTTCTTCCGCCAATACCCGGATGTGCCGAGACGCGGACCGTGGTTTCTCCGCCGTACAGAAGACAGGTTTTCGGAGGTAATGTTTTCCTTGCCAATTCTTCGCCAAATTCGCGTGCTATGCCTTCCACACGGTCATTTTCGATCTTTGCGTTATATCCGAGAGATGCCGCCTTTTTCTCCATCGCCTGAAGCGCCACCTCATTCGTTACGACCAGCATATTTTTGACATTTGTGAAATATTTTTCTTCTTTCGGCGTTTCGATCGTTTCAAGCGCCGGCATGCCCACGGCGCTGCGAATGTTATATTTTGTCAGGATCGCCTCTGCTTCATCTCTCATGCTGTCATCCATGATCGTCGGACCGGAAGCAATGACAGCAAGATCGTTTCCCGGAACATCGGAAAAAATGAGCGAGATGACTTTTGCCGGAAAGGCGATCTTTGCCAGCTGTCCGCCCTGTATATCCGAAAGATGTTTTCTGACAATATTGAGTTCTCGGATCGGAGCGCCCTTGTCCATTATTTCTCGCGTGATCTTGGTAAGATCATCGGTCGAAATATCATGAGGCAGAGAAAGCAAAGAAGAACCGCCTCCGGAAATGATCATGATAAGCAGATCTTTTTCTGTCAGATTCGAGATCATGGCGACGATCTCTTTTGCGGCGGCAACATTTTGTTCTGAAGGATAGGGATGCGTTCCGACAAAAGAGCGCAATTTTTTAAAATCGCCCGATTTAATATCAACGACAACCCCATCGGTAATTCTATCTCCAAGAATTTCCTCAAGTGCGATCCCCGCGTCAACGGCGCATTTCCCGATCGCAGCCACAAATATCCGGTCACAAGCTGCGAGATCGATCGATTCCGGTTCTTTTCCGAAAATTGCCTTATTTTCCTGTATTGAAATGAAATTATGAAGTGCGTTGGACGTCAAAATAGCCTCATACCCGGCCTCCAGAATTTTCAGCGCATCACGCCGGAGCGGAGTTATGCCGATCTCATCTATATTCTTGATAATATTGTTCATAGTGCCTTCATTATATAAAAACTCAAAAATTGGAAAACTCGTTCAAGTCCGTAAAATGAAAGATATTTGCGTAAAATTGAGTATCAGTTAATACACCGTAAATAAAGGATGAAGCGGACATGGAAGCTTTTATATCTCTTCAGAAAAAGTTAATCAAACCTTACGCTTGCGGAAAATAGCCCTTTACCTTCTTTACCAAGTTGTCCAACTTCCAATCAGCTTTCACGAGATAATCATATACTCCATGAGAGACGGCTTCCGCCACTTTTGAAGAATCAGGGAGATTTGTTAAAATGATGACCGGAACGTTTTTGCCATTTTCATTCTCCCTCAGGTCTGTCAGTACTTTCATCCCGTCAACCTTGGGAATAAGAATATCCAATAGAATAATATCAGGGCAGTCTTCAGCAATATTCTTTTGGGCCATATCCCCGTCAGAGACCGCCGTGACGTAAAAACCTTCTTCCCGAAACCGATGCGCCAAGGTATCGAGGATCAATCCGTCATCTTCGACAATAAGCATTTTTTTCTTGTCCATGATATTTTTATAGAGTATTCAAACTTTAATATTTAATCGATATCATTGTACCACTGAATTCCGTTTTGCAAAAGGCATATAAAAATCGAGATATTTGTGATATGATGCAAATGTATGACCAAACTTTCGAAATCCAACGATGCCTACCTGAGAGGAAAGGAAATAGCGCAATGCGGAGATTTTCGGTGTATACTTGAAACTTTGAGAAAAGAGGGCCTGCTCGAAAAATGCATTGATCTCATGCAGTCCGAATATAACGTTTTTTTTGCGTCGAACGGTTTTAAACCCGACAGAACGGTATGGGAAACCCTGACCATTCTCGGTCTTTATGATACTCCTACTCTGGAACATTGCTTGAGAACCTTCAGTATAACCCGAGATATCGCCACAAAGCCGCTGCTTGGACCGAGAGGAGAAGAGATAATTCTCAAAGAGTATATCGAAGAAGCGGGAGTCCCCCTTCCTAAGCTCTTTTTGGCAGCCATGGTGCACGATATCGGAAAGATCAAACTCCCCATCGAAATTCTTCACAATTCGCTCACCGACGAAGAAATGAATCATCTTCTGACCGACATGATCTGGCGCGGGGACAGCGTCGAAGAGATCGGGATCCGAATGGGCTACACGCCGGATGAATTATCTCACAAAACAGCCGAAGAGATCGTCCAACGAATGTATGAAAGAGGAATGCGTCCGGTCGCCATTGTGCCTCTTTCCGACGCGTTTCCGGAAATAAAATATCCGGGTTTTCTCGCTTCGCTCGAAGGACGCGGTTTGGGAGAAAAACAAACGATCAAATCCGCAGCAAAAGTCCATGAGTCAGAAGGTCAAAAAATATTTGAAGAACTTGGAGATCCGATCGTCGCCGATCTGGTCGGGCATCACCACAACTATCAAAAAAAAGCCGAACATGAAATGAGCTATATTATGAAAATACCTATGATAAAAAGCCACGGTCAGGAAGCGTTTTTCGGCGTCTACAATATCATAAAAATTGCCGATAGCATGGACTCGCTCCAGAGCGAACGTTCATACAAGAAGGGCATGTCAAAGATCGCCGCCCTTGCAGAGCTTGCACACCAGGCCATGACCCGCCGGATCGAAAAAAGCATAACGTATCTTTGGGTCAACACCGAGTATTCCCATATCAAAGACATGATGAATACGATCGGAGTTTCTGACTATGGCCAGCACAATAAGGCTGCGGTTGACACGATACAGCAGTTCCTCGATGAAGCGAATGCGGAATTTGACAGACGTTACGTAGACAGACTACCGGTGAGTGTACTTTAAAGTATCAGTATCGCAGTTGAGTATCAGGAATTAGTATCAGTATCTGGGACGACGAACAAAAAACCGCTTCTGCGGTTTTTTTTGGATTTCCTGATACTTCGTTGTGCCCAGGGGCAGAGTTGGTCACGGATAAATTTTTGATGCGACAAAAATTTTCCGCTACCCCGTCTCGCCTGCCCTTGCGAGGGCATGGCTGCGACCTTCAACTCCGCGCCGCAAGACAAGCAGTTGTCTTGCTCCCTGGGCACAATAAAAAACCGCTCACCGCGGATTTTTTATTGTGCCCAGGGGCAGAGTTGAACTGCCGACCCTTGGTTCTTCAGACCAATGCTCTAACCAACTGAGCTACCTGGGCATTTATTTAATTTTCACGATCTTCGTTCTACAAACCTTCTTGTGCCTTTCTAGCCAAAACAGCTACCTGGGCATTTATTTAATTTTCACGATCTTCGTTCTACAAACCTTCTTGTGCCTTTCTAGCCAAAACAGCTACCTGGGCATTTATTTAATTTTCACGATCTTCGTTCTACAAACCTTCTTGTGCCTTTCTAGCCAAAACAGCTACCTGGGCATTTATTTAATTTTCACGATCTTCGTTCTACAAACCTTCTTGTGCCTTTCTAGCCAAAACAGCTACCTGGGCATTTATTTAATTTTCACGATCTTCGTTCTACAAACCTTCTTGT
>JALNYN010000004.1:63086-78173 GCA_023229825.1 Minisyncoccota bacterium | reverse complement strand
GCACAACGGTTTTTTAAAAAAATTGGATAGAAGAGGTATAGAATGAGCGACGACAAAATACTTGATTTGAAACCCTATGGAATACATCGCAAACCCGATGTTCGAGTTATTAGAGAAATATACGCCGACCATACGCGAAATGGGGAATTGAGTCATCTCGTTGTTATCTTGAAGAATGCGGAAGAATTGAAAGGAACCGTCATCGTCGGAAGCGGCGCAGAAAAGATCGCCGAAGATGTGCGCAGCTTATATCAGCAAAAAATGGACGGCAGATAAAAGCCGCATAAAAAAATCCCAGCACCCTTCGATGAAGGGTGCTGTTTTTTAAAATTTACACCCACCCAAGTTTTTTTTGACGGAGAAGTTAAAGAATGATAGGCTGAAAAAGCTTTGTTCTTTGTAAATTATGGATCGTCCGGCGGATACTGCGGCTTTTTGTTGAACTTTTTGCTTTGAGTGAAAGGGGAGAAAAGACGCGGTACAACGCACGGGCGATTCGCCTTTGCATTTTTCCTTTTCCTCCAGCGGGAGGACCCTCCCGCTGGGCAGGAAACACACGATCGAGAGCTTTGAGTTCTCGGGAGGAAACAATGAGTAAGTATAAAGAATTAAACAGGCTCGAAGCAATACTGAATACGCTTGGCGGAGACGAAAACATTTCCGGAATACTTCGCAATGAAATTAAAGTTGATCTGAACACTGTTCATCGAGAATTGAAAGAAGTAAAAGATCGTTACTGGAGAGAGTTGCCGGCTGCGGGCGCGATAGTTCTCGGCGATATGAAACAGGGGGTGCGGGATATTATTTTCCCCGTTCGCTGTGTCGGAAGCGAGCAAGAAGCATACGAAAAAATGAGAAAAGTTATGAATGAAAGGGTGAGAACTCCCGACGTACAACATTCACTCGACTCGAAAGTCCTTATAGAAAAGAATGTCTATGTTTCCTTGAGAAACACCATGGAATTCGAGAGGGGGGTGATCGGTGCCAACAGCTATTTGACCGGAAGAGATTTGTTCTGCTTTATCACCCGCTACTCTGAGATATTTCTTAAAGACTGGTTTGATGATAAGCCGTCAATTCTCCCCGAGGCATGCGGTGCGCGCAACGGATGGCTGGGCAGATGTATCCTTTGGCCGAATCCCGACGAGGCAAAACCGACCATTCAATATGTTACGAGCGGCGATTTGATTACGGAAAGCCGTCCATGGATGACCGTGGTGGCTGATCAATCGTAGAAAATAATAATCCGTGGCGTATGTTCGCCACGGATTCTTTTTTATTTCTTACATCCTTTCTTCAAAGGTTGGTTTTTGTATTTGATAGAAAATTCCGACGGGGGTTTTTTCGCTTACCTCTCGAACTTTGTTCATCGCGGCGGTGAGGTCTTGTCTTGGGAAATCTACCGGGAGCCATTCAACGCTGTCTTTAAAATGCTCGCGAGTATCAAAGAAAGTGATGCACGGCTGGATTATTTCCACGAATGCGAAGCCTTTATGATTCATGGCGTCTTTCATGATGCGCTTCGTTCCCTCGATATCGAGCGCATATGTTCTGGCGACAAAAGTGGCGCCCATGGCAAGAAGGATGAGCAGGGGATTCATCGGTTCGTCAGTGTCTCCTCCGGGTGTTGAGGGGCCTTTAAAACCTTTTGGAGAAAGGAAGGTGGCTTGTCCGGTCGTGAGCGCGAAGGTTTCGTTATTATGCAAAAAAACGGAAATGCCGACATTTCTTTCGGCTGCGTGGAGAAGGTGGGAAAATCCTTCAGAAAAAGAATCGCCGTCGCCGGTGAAGGCCACGACCTCAAGATCGCGGTTTCCAACTTTTATGCCTGTCGCCGAGGATACAACGCGTCCATGAAGCGCCTCAAACGTATTGGTGTTTAAGTAATCAGTGATCTTTCCGTGACAGCCGATCCCGGCAGCAGAAACGAGATTCTCGATCTTCAGCTTTCCTTCGGCGCAGAGCTCGGTGATCGCTTTCCGATACGCCACGAGGATGGTCGCGTTCGGACATCCGGGACACCAGGATATTTTAGACTTAGTAGCTAATTCCATAATTTTTTTTGTGATTAGATTTATGTGGATTTTTTGAGATTTGTTGTTTAAAAAATTTTCAATTTGCGAATTTTCAATTTTCAAACACGAACGATACCGGAGGGTTTGAAAATTTTTTATAACAGAGCGTTAATTTTACTGGCAAGTTCCGAGGGGTCGAACGGCTTGGAATCGTAACGAAGTATTTTGTGATGAGTATCAATGCCTGTTTTTTCACGAAGGAGCGCGGAAAGCTGGCCGTTGTGATTGCCTTCGATGCTGATGATCTTTGACATTCCGGCGAGCGCTTCCGATGCGTGGGCGGAATCGAACGGTTCCATCCAGAGTATTTGCACGAGCTTCACCGGTTTTTTTAATTGTTTTGCCGCCTCAAGAACTGCGCCTTTGGAGGAACCCCAGAAAAGTAACGCCGTATCGCTTGATAGATCGCCGGAAACTTTGATCATATCGTATTGTGAAAGTTCCAGTGCGAGCGTTTCGGATTTTTTGAATCGCTTATCCATCATTTTTTTCACCATTTCGGGATCATCGGTGGCGATACCGAATTCGTCGTGTTCATAGCTTGTCAATTTGACGACGGCGTTTTCAGTTCCGGGTGAGGCGAGCGGGGAAATACCATCTTCGGCTAGCTGGTAGCGTTCATATTTTCCTTCGTGCGTCCACGGCTTGGCGCTTCCGGAAACGATCTTCGCGGCATCCAAAATAGCGGTTTGTGAACTCTCAGAGATCTGTTTGTCGACAAGAATGATGGCAGGTATTTGATATTTCCACGCGAGATTGAGTGCATTTCCCGCCGCAAGATACGCTTCTTCCGCATCTCCCGGGGCGATAACGATGCGAGGAAATTCTCCGTGTCCGCTGTGGAGCACGAACTGCAGATCTCCTTGGCTGGTATTGGTCGGCACTCCGGTAGCGGGACCTTGTCGCTGCGAAACGACGACGACCAGCGGCGATTCTGAAACTCCGGCAAAACTGAATGCTTCCTGCATGAGTGCGAATCCTCCGGTTGCCGTTCCTGTTGCGACTTTCTTTCCTGAGTACGCAACTCCGATCGCCATGTTTATCGCGGAGATCTCATCTTCCGGCTGTATCGTTTTTAGCTTTCGTTCGGGGTTCAATGCTTCTTTGGCGAGGAAATGTAAGATGGAAGTGGAGGGTGTCATCGGGTAGGCTATGTAAAATTGAAGTCCTGCGGCGAGGAATCCTTTTGCGATAGCGCGGTTTGAGTCGATGATCTCCATTCGCTCATCGCGCGGAACCTCTCGGGTACCTTCTTCCCATTTCGGGAGGTTTTGTCCCTCGACGTGCTTAAAGCCTTTGTCGGCAAGTGCGCCGTTCAAATCCCCTCCATAATCTTGGAAGGCTGCTGAAACAAGTTCATGATTTTTTTCAGGCGTAAGACCTGCGACGAAACTGAGAGCTCCCAAACCGACCGTCGTTCTCGCGACCGGGCGAGCGCTCTGTTCCTTGGTAAAATCTGCCATCGGAAGCGCTATTATATGCTTGCCCATGTCTTTGACTTCGTCGAAATAGGCTTGTTCCACAAAAACGACCGCGTCCTCTTTGAGTTCATCGAGATGCAGTCTTACCGATTCGGCATTGACCGCGATCAAGACGTCGATCTCGGAATGGTCGCCCGATATTTTTTCAGAGGAAACGGATAGCCGGGAAAAATTGTGGCCGCCCCTGATAACGGAAGGATAGTCGAAAGAGAGAAAGCTGTGATAACCGAGTTTGTTAAAGATCTCGGCAAGATGAAGGCCCGCTTCACGGATGCCATCGCCCGCCGCGCCGCCGATCCCGATCGTGCGGATGATTTGAGAATTTTTTTGATTTTCCATAACTTTATTATATCAGATAAAATACAGATACCAATATACGAATGGGTACAAATATACGAATGGATACGAATCCGGAACCGGCGTATTCGTTGCCATTCGTATATTTGTATAGATTTGTATATTGGTATTTTTATTCGTATATAAAAAACGACCGCGGATTTCTCCGCGGTCGTGATGCTTAATCAATTAAAGCTGACCTTTATACCCACAACATTTGCAACGGTATTCAATGTAAGAAAATTCTTTCACTAAACGCCCGCATTTTTTGCATTTTATTATTCTATAATGTTCAAATGCTTCTGTCTGACCACCACAATGGTGCTTTGCTTTATAATAACGTTTAGTTACTATAAACAGACTTTTTATAAGACCGCTTGGACCTTCTAACCAAGCCCTTTTGAAACCACGCCAAACACCTTGTTTTGTGGCTGGAATTATTTCAGCCGAATAATCCCACTCGGGACCATGTTGATAGCAATATCCGTGTTCGCATTGTTTATACTCGTAACCTTCGAGTTGGATCGTTTTTTCACTTTTTTCGCACATTTCAATGTACTCCTCTTTTTTCACCATGGGGCTAAACGACCGGCTCTTTACTCGAGCCGTCTCCCCGCATTGGTTATACTACATTCAAATACACGGGTCAATTTTTCTTGACGAGAGCAGTATTTTCATGTTAACGTAATCTTTCGAACACAAAATTTGATGTGTTGATTTGTTCTTTAACTTTTACCAAACTGGGGGTAATATCGTGTATACTCATACCATCGTGTCTTTGGACAATATATCTCAAAAAGGTTTGTCTTTGTTTCCGGGCGATAAGTATCAGGTGATCATACCCGACCTGAAGAAGGTGTTTCCTTTTGGAAATGCAGTAGTTCTTCGATCTTCCGATCTGCATACCACTGCCGTGTGGTTAAAATCAGACAAAATGCTGGCCGTAGCTCGCGCCGGTGCCGGAACTAACAATATTCCCGTCGCTGAACTGAGTGAGAATGGCATCGTCGTATTCAATACGCCGGGTGCCAATGCGAACAGCGTGAAGGAATTGGTGATCGCGAGCATGATCATGGCGCTCCGCAAACTTATGCCGGCGCTCGATAAAGCGCGAGAGATCGTTGCCGCTGGCGGGGAAGTTCTTAAGACCGCGGAAAAAGCAAAAAAAGCGTTTTCCGGAAATGAGATCGCGGGGAAAACCTTGGGCGTCATCGGCCTCGGTCAGATCGGCGTTCTCGTCGCCAACGCGGCCACCGCTCTCGACATGAACGTCATCGGGTATGATCCGAACATCACCGTTCATAGTGCGTGGAGAATACATGATGCGGTCGTTCGCGCAAAAACGATCGAAGAACTTCTGGAGAAGGCTGATGTGGTGAGTATTCATGTACCGTTCTTAAACGAAACAAAGAATTTGCTCGGTCCGAAAAACCTCAAACGGCTCAAACACGGAAGCGTCGTCCTAAATTTCGCGAGAAACGGGATCGTGGATGTTAAAACCATGAAAGAAGTTCTCGAAAGCGGGCAATGTCGATCCTACATTACGGATTTCTTGAATTCCGCATTTGTCGGAATGGAAAACGTGATCCAGCTCCCGCATCTTGGCGCTTCAACGGAAGAGGCGGAAGAACGCTGTGCGGTGATGGCGGTCAATGAGTTGCGCGACTATTTGGAAGACGGAAATATAAAAAACTCCGTTAATTTCCCCGATGTGGAATTGGGGAAAAGTACCGATACGAGGATCGTGGTTCTGCATAAGAACAAGCCGGGAATGCTTGGCGATCTCGCTCAAGTCCTCGGAAGGAAAAACATCAACATCATCCGCATGACGAACGACAGCAAAGGCGAATTTGCCGCAAGTCTCTTGGATGTTGAAAACAAGAACGTTTCTTTCGAGACGGAAGCTCGTCTGAAAGAACAAGAAGGAGTCCTGCGTGTTCGCATACTTCTTCCCGAATAAGAGAGAGATAAAGGAGCGGGGGCGGCTTATAATGGCTGCCCCCTTTTTTTTATTGTAAAATTCACTCAGAAAGTTTACTATAGGGCTATGAAAATCAATCTCTCAAAACAGCAATATAAAGACCTGCTCGAATCGGTGGCGATCGCGCATACCATTAATGAGCTTTTGAGCGATGCTGTGGAAAGCTCGGAGATCGACTATGATGAACGCTCGGATCGGACGCGGGAACTGCAGAGTTATTTGCTCGAATTTGCCGGGACATTTCAACTGGATGATGCGTTTATGGTGATGGAAGGCGAAACATTTTTGGACGAAGAATATTTTGACGAACAGATCCAGCCTATCATGGAAGATTACGAAGAATTCGTGCTTCACGATGCTCTGCCCAACCTTCTCGCATGGAGGGATTTTAATCATGACTACACGGCGGAAGAACAAGAAAAAATGGCGGAAGAGAACGGCGATTTTTTCGGCGCGGAACTGTATCCGTACGAAGAACGCTACTGGCACGAATTCGCCGAACACGGTTTTGACCGTCTTTTCATCCGCGATGACGGAAAAGGAAAGGGGACGCCGTCGCCGTATCTGTGAGTTAAAAGTTCATCAAGTTCGGATGACGCCGATTGCTTTATGACTTGATAAACTTTACAAACTTTTAACTATCGTTATGCTTTCGTTTTCGCAAAAGGTTCTGAAGATCGTTTCAAAAATTCCGAAAGGAGAAGTTTTAACGTACCAAGAAGTTGCCAAAGCCGCGGGAAGACCGCGCGCGTTCCGCGCGGTGGGAAATATTTTAAACAAAAATTATGATCCCGCGATCCCATGCCATCGCGTTATTCGTTCGGACGGAACGACTGGCGGCTATAACCGCGGCGCGGAAAAAAAGAAAAAACTGCTGGCGGAGGAAGGAAAACCTGCCTGATATTTATTGTGAGTTCACATTTTTTGTAAAATGCGATAAGATTTCAATATGGAAAAAAGAGAAATTGAATCAATTGCCGTTCTGGGAGACAAAGAAAGAAAAACGTGCGAAGAGGAAGCTTCGGATATTATACGAAAAACAATGGAGAACGCTGATGGCGCGCTTGGCCGTGGACGCGTGGCGACAGTTTGGAAAAGTGAAAGATATGAAAATGTCTGCTATAAAGTGGTCTCTGACTACACCGCGTATTTTGAAAGCAACAATATTTATGAAGAAGGCGCTTTTTTGGAAGAACTCGGAGATCTTTCGGTGAAGGGAGTCAGGACGCCTGAGCTTTATTTTTATCTTGAGCAAGACGGGCTTGTCGTTTTGGTGATGGAGAATCTTCCTGCTGTGAGCATCAAAGATGTTGTTTTTGGCGCCGGTCTGCCGAATCAGTATGATGAAAAAACTTTTTGGAATGATCTTTGCGAATATGTGCAGAAAATGCATGAAAAAGGAATTTTTCATCGCGATCTTCATTTCGAAAATATTATGATAGATGCCATAACGGGAAAGCCGTTTATTATTGATTTTGGAGATTCGATAAAAATGCCTGAGAATTCGCAGGATGATCCATATGAAGTGCGCGACCGCTACAGTAAAAGCGTGACAGGGCGGAAACAGGACGATTTTGAATGTATCGAAGAAGTGCGAAAAGATTTTTCTTCTTCATTGAAAAGAAAGAAGCAAAAATAATGCTAACTATGGGAAGGTTCAAATAGAGAAAACACATGATCAAAACAACAAAAAAACTTGAAACATTCGCAGTCGAGATCATCAGGCAAATGCCAAAAGATCGATCTTTTGATGAAAAGATCGAAGGTACGAAGGCTCTTTTTTATGTGACCGATCAAATGCCCGAGCGAACAATTTTTTCCACCTTTCTTTTTGAAGGAAAAGAATATTATATTTATGCCAAATAGTGAAAAAATCGCCCCAGTTCATTGGGACGATTTTTCATAAAAGGGTTCCGTTTTCAAGCCAGGTTTGAAATGTCGCTTCGCCGTTCGCTTTTGCCGGTATTTTTGCGATGAGAACCCCTTGATCTTTTGCACCGGAGAGACGATTATGAAATTCCGGATAGGGGATCACCTCGATCTCTCCGTCTGGGATCTCTGAACGGACAACAGCAGCAAGCATTTCGGCGAGCTCCGGCTTTTCGATCTGAAGCGCGTTTTCATCGCCGTTCTTTTTACCGAGGGAAAGGATGATCGTCTTTGTTTTTTTAATATTATTCTTGTCTATTTTTGAAAGAAGCTCGCTCAATTCGCCCGCGTGCTCTTGAATTTTGTCCGGAAAAAAATGAGTGAGAACTCCCTCGCGCGAGCCATCGCCCATTTCGGAGAGCGTCAAAGTGGCGTTGCATTTACCGAGTCCGTAAGTCCATACCGTTTGCTCATCTCCGTCTTCCGGAATGCGTACGCGAGTGCCATGATTGACCTCGACCAGAGAAACCTGCGGATCGTGTTCTTTTGCGCGACTAAAAAGCTCGTTTACCTCCGGGCTATATTGCTTTTCTTGTATGAGCCGCATGAGGTTTTCCTCCTCATCTTCCGTGAGCTGTCCTAAAATATTTTTTGATACCAATTCCGCACCGATGGGGTCATCCGGAAAGATTCGCACACCTTCCTGTCGAGCCTGTTCCATATCGAGTCCTTGTGAGTTTAGTTGTTCCATGGGTTTAGAATAACATACGGTACAAATTTTAGAAAATAGTTCGCAATTGCTCGCTTTTGTGTTATATTTCCATTATTAGTGGTAAAAATTTTTTACTTTTTACTTTTTACTTTTTACTTTTTACTTTTTACTTTTTACTTTTTTATCATGCCCGCATACATCACCGCCAACTCGCTTCTTATCTTCTTCTCCATTATTCTCCTCGGTTCATATCTTGGAAAAATATCCATAAAGAAGATCTCGCTCGGTTCAAGCGCGGTCTTTCTCACCGCCCTGGTTTTTGGACATTTCGGTTTTACGATGCCGATCCAAGTGCGCGATATCGGGCTCATTCTCTTTGTTTATGCGATAAGTATTCAGGTCGGGCCGTATTTTTTCAAAGTCTTTCGAAAGGATGGATGGAAATTCGCCCTTGCGGCTTTTTTCTCCATCATTTCCGGGATCATTGCAACGGTCCTCTTGGCGATCTTGTTTCATATTCCCGATAATTTGGCGGTCGGAATGTTTTCCGGAGCGATAACGAATACTCCCTCTCTCGCGGTCGCGGTAGACATGGTGGAGAAAAATCACGCGGGCGACGGTGCTATTGCAACGGCCGGTTACGGTATCGCGTATCCTTTTTCCGTACTGGCCACCGTTCTCTTCGTTCAATTCCTTCCGCAGTTATTGAGGAGAAAGCCGCGAGAAGAGGAAGAAGAATGGAGCAGAAAAGAGAACGCATCCCGCCATAATCTTGTTCGGAAGCAATTTTGTTTGGAAAATAAAACACTTTTCGGAAAAACCATCGGAGACATTCATGCGCATCATATCGCATCGATCAATTTTTCACGCGTCAGGAGAGGTGATAAAGAAAGCGTGGCGATACCGGGATTTGTACTCGAAGAGGGAGACATCGTCACGGTGATCGGAGAACAGGCGGAACTTGGAAAAATGCCCGTGTTCATCGGACACGAAACGGACGTGCCTATTTTAAACCATGGCGTGGTTGCGGAAGATGTCGAAGTAACATCGCCGGAATTCGTGAATAAAAAGATCGGAGAACTCCATGTGTTTTACGAACAGCATATCGTCGTTACGCGGATCACTCGGCAGGATTTTGAAATAGTTCCGACCGGAAGCACTGTGGTTGAAGCCGGCGACATTCTGCGGCTGGTGGGCAACCATGATGAGATGGAAAAGATGATCAAACGCATCGGCGTAAAAAATGAAAAACTGAACGAAACCAACATGCTGCCGTTCTTTTTAGGCATCGTTCTCGGAATTTTTATCGGAGCTATTCCCATCCCCACATTCGTCGGAGCGCCGATAACGCTCGGTTCGCCCGGAGGCGCACTGATAGCAGGGCTTATTATTTCACACCGCAAAAAGATCGGAAAAATGGAAATGCACGTACCGGTTGCGGCGCTCAATTTGATCCGCGAAATAGGAATTACGTTCTTTTTTGCCGGAGCGGGGCTGGTAGCCGGATCAAGATTCGTCGAGGTGTTCAAGGATTATGGTTTTTCCATCGTTATCGGAGGAGCGTTCATTACCTTTTCGTCGCTCATTGCCGGTACGGTATTTCTTGTTCTTATGAAGGAAAACATTCTTTCTGTCATGGGCGGAATAAGTGCGGCGATGACGCAGCCTGCCGGACTCTCCGTCGCGAAAGAACGAGCCAAAACGGAATTGCCAACGCTCGTCTACGCCAGCGTCTATCCGTTCGCCACGATAGGGAAGGTGGTGTTTATACAGATACTGGTTTACATCCTCTGGAGATTTTAGGGGTTGTTTGCTAACCGAGCAGAGCCGTCTTTTTCGCGATCTTCGTTTTATTTTTTAAAAATTGCGGCGGGGCAGTACTCTTGTACAGCCCCGCCGCAATTTTTAAAAAATAAAACGAATCTCATCGAAAAATCCCGTCTCCAAGAGGTAATACTGACAGAAAACGCCGTAAAAAATTGACAGAATTGTTATAAAATGTTAATCTAAATTCAGATATTTTTACTGATTTTTGGGGAGGTTTAACATGAATGGTCAGTATAAAAGTTTTTCGGATACACTATTCCTTATGGGGGTGTATTTGCTGGCGGCATGCGCGACCTATAGCGGATTTTTTATTTTTACGGGTCGAACGATAATTGAACCGATGTGGTCTATTGGACTTATCTTTTTCTTCGCCGTCGCAACTTACCGTCGATTTGATCATAGCTCCAAGGCGATTGCGAAAGAGCGAACATTCAAAGAAAAAATGATCATTTACGCGACATATATTCACACGGGATTTGTTATCGGGGCGCTGCTTTTCCTTTTTGATCACTCGTTCCACCTTTGACCGTGAACCGCCATCTATTAAGGGTGGCGGTTTTCTGTTTACGGTCTTGTGGATAACTTTTAAAAAATCGTTCATTGTCTTGACCAAATCGGCGGCTTGGTTTTCGAATAATTTTCTTTGCCGCATGATATAATTAGTTTCCAAACTTCCAAATAAACCATTAGAATTAATTTCTATCGCTAAGCGAGCCATATAGGCATATATATAAGCATATTTTCATTTTTTTTAACCCGGTAAAGAATTTATTTTCTTTATCCGGTTTTATTCGTCACCATTAAAAATCAAAAATCATACTCCCATGATCACGCACATAAAAAAACGCAACGGCATGCTCGCATTATTCGAGGTCGAAAAAATAACATCGGCCATGGAAAAGGCTTTTCTCGAAACAGGAACGGAAATTTCAAAGATCGACCTAGGAGCCCTTACCTTGTCCGTCGTCCGATCGGTGGAACTCGAATTTGAAGAAACGAAGAACCCGGGAGTGGAAGACATCCAAAATATTGTTGAAAAGGTCCTTATGGAAGCAGGCTATTTTGAAACGGCGAAGGCATATATTCTCTATCGTCATGAACGGGAACAAAAACGCTCTCTAAAAAATGAAACGCCGGATATTCTTGTCTTGAAACGCTCTGGTAAAAAAGAGCCATTTTCCGAAGAAAAAATAAGAGCCTTCCTCGCTCATCAGATCGATGAGATAAGAGATGTCGTCGACGAGGATGCGATATTGAAACAGTTCCGGAGCGAAATATATGACGGAATAAGTACCGTGGAACTCACCAAAGCTCTCATTATGACCGTGCGATCTTTTATCGAAATGGACCCCGCATATTCCTCGCTTGCCGCAAAACTCGTTCTTGCCGACCTTTACAAAGAAGTGCTCGGCGAGAAGATCGATCATAAACATTTGAACAAGATCCACACTAAAGCATTTCGAGAAAGCATAGAAAAAGGGGTGCACATGGGACGTTTGGATAAAAAAATGCTCGATTTTGATCTCGGAGAGCTGGGCACATATATTTCGCTGGAACGTGACTCGCTTTTTGCTTATCTTGGTATCCAAACGCTCTACGATCGATATTTTGTCCGCGACCCCAAAAATAATCGCATTATCGAAACCCCGCAAATGTTTTGGATGCGTATCGCCATGGGTTCGGCGTTAAATGAGAAGGGGGAGTATAAAATGAAATACGCGAAAGCATTTTATGACATTATGTCGCAGTTTCTCTATACGCCTTCGACACCGACGCTCTTTCATGCGGGAACAACAAAACCGCAGCTCTCCTCGTGTTATTTGAATACCGTGCCGGACGATCTTTCGGGTATCTTTAAAAACTTTGCCGACAATTCTCAGCTTTCCAAATGGTCGGGAGGCATTGGAACGGATTGGACGAATATCCGGGGAACCGGAGCATATATACGAGGCACCGGGGTGGAAAGCCAGGGCGTCATTCCTTTTATTAAAATTGCCAATGACGTGACCGTCGCGATCAACCGGAGCGGGAGGCGGCGCGGAGCGGCGGTCGTGTATTTGGAAACATGGCATTATGATATTCTGGATTTTTTGGAACTGCGCAAAAATACCGGCGATGACCGCAGGAGAACGCATGATATGGACACTGCGAACTGGGTTCCCGACCTGTTTATGAAACGAGTGAGGGATGGAGCCGTGTGGACGCTTTTTTCTCCCGATGAAACCCCGGAGCTGCACCATATCTACGGCAAAGCCTTCGATGAAAAATATCGGGAATACGAAGCGAAAGCTCTCTGCGGAGAAATAAAACTCTGGAAGCAAATTCCTGCGGCAGATCTTTGGAAAAAAATGGTGATGATGCTTTTTGAAACGGGACATCCGTGGATCACGTGGAAAGACCCGTCGAACATTCGGTCTCCGCAAGATCATGTCGGAGTCGTGCATAATTCCAATTTGTGTACGGAGATCACTCTCAATACGTCTTTTGAAGAAACGGCAGTGTGTAATTTGGGATCATTGAATTTTGCCAAATTCGTGAAAGATAAAAAGTTTGATGATAAAAAAGCCGCGGAAGTCACCAAAATAGCCGTTCGAATGCTGGATAATATCATCGATATCAATTTTTACCCCACGGAAGATGCAGAGCGTTCCAATATGAAACATCGCCCCATTGGGCTTGGGATCCGCGGACTGCACGATGCGCTCTTTTTGCTGGGACTCGATTATGATTCGGAGGAAGCCGTCGATTTTTCTGATCAAAGCATGGAAACGGTGGCGTACCATGCGATCCTTTCTTCCTCGGAGCTTGCGGCGGAACGCGGATCATACGAAACCTATAAAGGCTCGAAATGGGATCGGGGGCTGCTGCCGCAGGATACCGTCGATCTTTTGGAAAAAGAAAGAGGGGAGGCGATAACGCTGCCGCGAGGCGGAAAGCTGGATTGGAAACCAGTTCGCGATCATATAAAAAAGCATGGAATGAGAAACTCAAACTGCATGGCGATCGCACCGACCGCGACGACGGCGAATATCGTCGGGTGCATTCCTTCGACCGAACCGATCTATAAAAATCTCTATGTGAAATCGAATCAAGCGGGAAATTTTGTCGTGACGAACGATTACTTGATCCGTGAATTGAAAACGCTCGGTCTTTGGGATAAGAGCATGCTGAATAAAATAAAATTCCACGACGGAAGCGTTCAGGAAATAACCGAGATACCGGAAAATATCAGAATGCGCTACAAAGAAGTTTTTGAAATGGATCCCAAATGGATCATCGACGCGGCGGCAAGGCGTTCGAAGTGGATAGATCAGTCGCAGTCGCTCAATATTTTTTTCAACGGAACTTCCGGAAAAGCATTGTCGGATATATATTTTTACGCATGGAGAGCCGGCATAAAAACTACCTACTATCTCCGTACTCTCGGAGCTTCTCAAGTGGAAAAATCAACAATAAGCACCGCGGAATTCGGACAAACCCACAATCGCGCCGCGGTAAAACAGCCGAACCCGATCGAGGCTGCAAAAGAGGAACATCTGAAAAAAGTTGCCGCCGGTGAAGCCGTAGGGATTTGCGAATCCTGCGAAGGGTAGACCGGACTTGATAAACTTTACAACTTTAAACTTTTAACTATTGTGCCCATACAAATAAATGCAAAACCCGTTGATATCAACAAGCGCCGGATCATTAACGGGGCTGATGCCGATGTCATGCAGCTTTACCCGATGCGCCACACGTTCGCGTGGGAGGCGTATAATGTCGGAAACGCCAATCACTGGCTTCCGACCGAGATCGGGATGCAGAAAGACATCGAACAATGGCGTTCAAAAACCGTTCTCACTGAAGACGAACGAAAAGCTTTTGAAACAGTGCTGGGTTTTTTTACGACCGCAGATTCGATCGCCGCAAATAATGTCGTTCTCGCTCTCTATCGTCATGTGACATCCCCCGAGGTCCGCATGTACCTTCTCCGTCAGGGATACGAAGAAGCGATACACACTCATTCGTATCAATATATCGTCGAATCGCTCGGACTCGACGAAAGCAAGATATTCAACATGTATCGGGAAGTGGAAGCTATTTACAACAAAGACAATCTCGTTCTTTCTCTGAACGAAGGCATATTCGACCCGGCCTTTAAAACCGGAACGTTTGAGAATGACCAGAAGTTCTTGGAAAACTGGGCGGTATTCGCGCTCGTCATGGAAGGAATTTTCTTTTATAGCTCTTTCGCCGTCATGTTCGGCTTTCAAAGACAGAATAAAATGGTGGGCGCTGCGGAGCAGATCCAATATATTATGCGCGATGAATCGCAGCATTTGAATTTCGGTATTAATATCGTCAATGCGATAAAAGAGGAACAGCCGGAATTGTGGACAAAAGAATTTCAGGATCATCTTGTTGATATCATTCGGCGCGCAGTTGTTTTGGAATACACTTTTGCGAAAGAGGTGTTTCCGACGGGAATATTCGGTATGAATGCGGCCGGATTCAAGCAGTATATCGAATACATCGCCGACCGACGGCTCGAGAGGGTAGGGCTGCCGTTGCAATATAACGTGGAGAATCCTTTTCCTTGGATGTCCGAAGCTATTGATATCTCCAAAGAAAAAAACTTTTTTGAAACCCGAGTGACCGAATACAAGATCGGTGGACAACTGGAATGGTAATTATACCATCTCCAATTAACTCAATCACTTTCGTCGTCATTCCGGCCCCACCCTCCGCCAAGGCTACGGCGTGGCGAGGCGTGAGCCGGAATCCACTTTTATCGTTACTCCCCGTGGATCCCGTGTCCCTCCGCCA
>JALNYN010000004.1:59890-63076 GCA_023229825.1 Minisyncoccota bacterium | reverse complement strand
GAGATGATACTAAAATTACACCCATATAACGGGTGTAATTTTTAGAGTTGACAGTATACCCATGGGGGGTATATACTATACGAGATGAAAACTGATAAGCAAAAAATGGTTCGCCGACTAAAAATAATCGAAGGACAGGTCCGCGGATTGCAGGAAATGCTGGAGAATGATACGTATTGCATCGATGTCATTACTCAAACGTCGGCGGTAAAGTCGGCGCTCTCCGGCGTTGAAGATGCCCTTATGGAGAATCACCTCGGCTCATGCCTTGTTCACCAGATCAAAAATGGCAAGGAAAAGGAGGCGACAGGAGAGATACTTAAAGTTTACCGGCTTAAAAGGAAATAATGATTCTGCGAAAAAAGTAAAAATTAAAAATGAAAAAGGAAAAACGACAAGGTAAAATTTAAAATTAACACCACTGCGATTATCGGAATTTTTAATTTTTAGTTATCGTTTTTAGTTTTTCATTTTTAATTTTTAATTTAATAAACATGTCCCCAGATAAAATAATTGTCATCATCTTCGGTATTTTTGCGATAAGTTTCATTTATTGGTTCTTTCTCATGAAAAAGGAGAAAGGCGTAAGCGTCGACAACGGCTCGGTTGATATTACTGTTTTAGGCGGATATTCTCCCGAGGTCATTACCGTTCCTCTTGGAAAAAAGACGATCCTGAATTTTCTTCGCAAAGACGAGTCGAGCTGTCTTGAAGAGGTCGTTTTGGGAGATTTTCACATTCGAAAAACTCTTCCGCTTAACGAAAAAGTTTCCGTCGAGATCTCCCCGAAAAAAACGGGAGAATTTACTTATTCCTGCGGGATGGGGATGTTCCACGGGAAGATCATTGTAAAATAACATGACTAAAAAAACATTTGCGATAAAAGGAATGCATTGCGCTTCGTGCGTTATCGTCATTGAACAAGCGCTCAAAAAAATTCCCGGCGTGGAAAGCGCAACGGTTAATATCGCGACCGAAAAAGGAACGGTTTCATTTGATCCTGCGGTCGTCACGGATGAGCATATTTCTTCCGCTGTTTCGGGGGCGGGATATTTGGCGGTTCTCAATAGTAAAGAAGAGAATGAGGACGAAAAGAAGGCTGCGAAAAGTAAAGAATTGAAAATACTGCGCAATAAGGTGTATTTCAGCTTGGTTATCGGCGTACTTATTTTATGGGGAAGTTTTCCGATGCTCATGGATTCTGCTCCGGAACTGCTTCGAAACTTCTGGTTTCAACTGTTGTTGGCAACGCCGGTTCAGTTCTGGATCGGCTTGGTCTTTTACCGCGCGACTATTCCCGCACTGAAACACCGCACCGCCAATATGGACACGCTGGTTGCGATCGGAACGACCATAGCTTATCTCTACTCTGTTTTTGTAACGATCCTTCCCGAAACGGTAAAATCTGCCGGAATTGATCCGATGCCGTATTTCGACGTCGCAACGATCGTGATCGGTCTTATACTGCTCGGAAGATATTTTGAAGCACGGGCAAAAGCGGGAACAGGGGAGGCGATACGAAAGCTAATGGCGCTCCAAGCCAAAACAGCAAGAGTTTTGCGCGACGGAAAAGAGATCGACATTCCGATCGAACAGGTTGCCGTCGGCGATCTGATCCGAGTAAGGCCGGGAGAAAAAGTTCCGGTCGACGGTATCGTGTCGGACGGCTCGTCTTCCATTGATGAGTCGATGGTTACGGGCGAGAGTATTCCGATCGAAAAAACGAAAGGCGC
This sequence comes from Minisyncoccota bacterium, assembly GCA_023229825.1. Taxonomy (GTDB): domain Bacteria; phylum Patescibacteriota; class Minisyncoccia; order Phycocordibacterales; family CAIJYI01; genus CAIJYI01. The sequence goes on along the minus strand of JALNYN010000004.1, from coordinate 61,343 downwards.
TACCGTGGTCGGAGCAACGATGAACAAAACCGGGACGTTCACGTTTCAGGCAACAAAGGTTGGGTCAGATACCATGCTCGCACGGGTGATCAAACTCGTGGAAGAAGCTCAAGGGAGCAAAGCACCGATCCAGCGCGTGGCCGATCTGGTTTCCTCATATTTTGTGCCGATCGTGCTTATGCTCGCGATCTTTACGTTCGTACTCTGGTACGTCTTCGGTCCCGCGCCCGTCCTCACCTTTGCGCTGTTAAATACGATCGCCGTGCTTATCATTGCGTGCCCCTGCGCCATGGGCCTTGCAACGCCGACGGCGATCATGGTCGGCACCGGAAAGGGGGCTGAACACGGCATATTGATCAAAGATGCGGAAAGTTTGGAACTCGCGCATAAGATCGATACGGTTGTTTTCGATAAGACCGGCACTTTGACCAAAGGAACGCCTGAGGTGACCGACATCGTTGTTATCTCAGGAGATCGCTTGTCAGCACTTTCACTTTCCGCTTCCATCGAGAAAGGATCTGAGCATCCGCTGGCGGAAGCTATTCTCAAATTGGCGGAAACGGAAAAAGCAGAGGTCCGCGAAGTGAAAGATTTTAAAGCGATCTCGGGAAAAGGCGTTTCCGGATTCATTAACGAAGAAAAAGTTTGGTTTGGAAACAGAAAATTGATGACCGAGGCAAATATTGCCATCGCAGCGAATGAAGAAAATATCGTAAAGCTGGAAAAGGAAGGAAAGACTGTCATGATGCTCGCAAAGAACGGAAAACTGGAGGCGCTGGTCGCTGTTTCAGATACGGTCAAAGAAACCGCAAAAGAGGGTGTCGCGAGCCTCCGAGCTTTGGGGATCAATGTTGTTATGATCACGGGCGATAATACGAGAACCGCGCAAGCGATCGGAGAGAAGCTCGGGATAGACAATATTTTGGCGGAGGTTATGCCGGAAGGAAAAGAGATCGAGGTCAGAAAGCTCCAAGCGGAAGGGAAGCAGGTCGCAATGGTCGGCGACGGTATAAACGATGCGCCCGCGCTCGCCGCAGCGGATGTCGGTATAGCCATGGGTACGGGTACGGATGTCGCCATGGAGGCGGCCGACATAACGCTCATCAATTCCGATATCCGCTCGGTCGTTTCCGCGATCAAACTTTCAAAAACGACCATGCGGGTCATCAAACAGAATCTGTTCTGGGCATTTGGCTACAACGCCGTTTTGATCCCCGTTGCCATGGGCGCGCTGTATCCGTTCACCGGAACGCTTTTCAGCCCGATCCTCGCATCGCTTGCCATGGCTTTTTCAAGCGTTTCAGTGGTAATGAATTCACTGCGATTAAAAAGAATGAAAATTTAATTTTCAGGAGTTCTAACTATTAAGAGTTAAAATACACAGGACAGTCCTGTGTATTTTTTGATTTTTTGGAGACATCTTGGTATTGTATGGTTACAGTAATACCATCTC
>JALNYN010000004.1:0-59880 GCA_023229825.1 Minisyncoccota bacterium | reverse complement strand
AACTAACCACTTCCCATTCGTCATCCCGTTCCGCCAGCTGGCGGAGGGACACGGGATCCACGGGGAGTAACGATAAAAGTGGATTCCGGCTCACGCCTCGCCACGCCGTAGCCTTGGCGGAGGGTGGGGCCGGAATGACGACGAAAGTGATTGAGTTAATTGGATAGTATAACATGACAAAAAAATAACTTATGAAAAAAACAAATTCAATCACGTTATTTAATCAAAAAGAAGTTCGTCGCGTTTGGGATGAAGAAAAAGAGCTTTGGTATTTTTCAATCATTGATGTGATCGAAGTTTTGGCAGAAAACAAACGACCAAGAAAATACTGGAATGATTTGAAGAAAAAGCTGTCCTGCGAGGGAAGTCAGTTGTCCGCAAAAATCGGACAACTGAAAATGGAATCGCCAGACGGAAAAATGTATCTTACCGACGTGACGGACACGGAAACGCTTTTAAGGCTTATCCAGTCAATTCCTTCCCCGAAGGCGGAACCGTTCAAACTCTGGCTTGCGAAAGTCGGGTATGAACGAATGGAAGAAATGGAAGACCCGGAGCTTTCTTTTGACCGTGCGATGAAAACATACTTGCAGAAAGGTTATTCCGAGAAATGGGTGAACCAGCGCCTCAAAAGCATCGAAGTAAGAAAAGACCTGATCGGCGAGTGGGGAGAGCGAGGAATAAAGGAGGATTTGGAGTTTGCACTATTGACCGATGAAATAACAAAAGCATGGTCGGACAGAAGCGTTAAAGATTACAAAAAATTCAAAGGGTTGAAAAAGGAAAACTTGCGCGACAACATGACGAATCTTGAACTTGCGCTAAACACCCTCGCTGAAGTTTCCACGACCGAAATTTCCAAAAAGAAAAAACCCAAAGGGATAGAAAGCAACAAACAAGTCGCCCGCGCCGGAGGTCTTGCCGCCAAGAAAGCAAGAATTGAAATAGAAAAACAAACGGGAGAAAGCGTGATAACAACAAGAAACGCAAAGATTTTAATGAGTGGGCAGAATAAAAAATTACCAAAAATTGTTAAAAAATAAAAATTAATTATAAATTAAAAAAAATCTTGAATAAACCATGTCATATAAAAGAATTGTTGGCCTTGTGGTGATTGTTTTATTGCTCATTGCTGGTTTTTTTGTTTTTAGCAAATCCTCAAAAAAAGCACCCCAAGAAACATTGCAAGTTGAGAATGCAGTAAAACAAATTGTCTCTTCGTTTTTAAAATCTCCTGGTTCAGCTCAATTTCCAGAAATTATAGTAGAAAAACAAACAACGCAGGAAAACAAATATATTGCTTTTGGTGATGTGGATTCTCAAAATGGATTTGGTGCGTTGCTAAGATCTCATTTTTTTCTTGTGATGTTTGGTAAAGGGGGTGATCTTCAAAATAAAGATAATTGGACTATTGATATTTTAAGTTTGGATAATATGCTTCTTGTTTCAGGTGGAAAAATCATTGATTCGCCATTTCCTCTTACTGAGGAACTTATTACTTCTCAAAAACAACTAGAAGATTCAATTAGGGCGGTTAAAAAATAATAATAATGCGAGTATTTTATGGAAAAGGAAATTGCATTTAAGTCAAGCATAATAGCGAAAGAAAATCTTCCTTTTCCTATTGTTTTATATCCGGGTCATTACGGAGCGTTTTTCGCCTTTAAAAAAGATGAAAAATCCAATGCATATTTTTGTTCTTGCGCATACGAAGCGATTGAAAACTATATAAAAATAAGAAAATTAACTCCAATTCCCAAAAATATCAACAAGCACAGAATGTATGTACTGGATTCTTTAAATTTTCCACTTCCGATAGTAGAGGCTCTAATGTCAAGAAGTGTGGAAACGGATAAAGTGTTATCTGTTTTAAATTTTTCAGAGAAACTTTGCCATGAATGTAATCTACAAACCCCGTCTTATCGTTATTGCCACGAGATGTATGGTGGGGCTTTTAAACAAAATTATGGCTGGTATATAAACAAACAATCTTTTGAGTGGGGTTTTGATAGATACAAAAATAAAATGGTTGTTTTGGGGGCATGTTCGGACGAGTTATTATCGCTTATTGAAAATCCTGATTTTAATGAGATGCTAAAGAGGGTAGATTTATTAACTAAAGAAATAGAATTATTCTTTCAAGCTGAACAAGCGAACCAATCCCCGATTTTAGTTATGGAAAGACTCGGGTTGTTTGAAAAAATATCAAAATATAAAAGAAAAATCAATAACGTGATTGAAAACGAAGTTCGAATGAAGTTTGGGCATAAGAAAGTAGGCGAAGCTTGGACAAGCGAAACCATTCTGTATTACATCATAAAAAAATTATACCCGCAGTACACTATTTATCGTCATTATCGCCCCGCTTTTCTTGGTGGGTTAGAACTAGATATATATCTTAAAGAAATTAGGGTAGGTATTGAATATCAAGGTATTCAGCATTATAAACCAATAAAACACTGGGGTGGAGAAGAATCCTTTGAGCGGCTAAAAGAACGGGACAAGAAAAAGAAACAAATTTGTAAAAAAGAAAATATTCCACTGATCTATTTTGAATATGGGGAAGGTTTGAACGATGCTTATGTAAAACAAAAATTAGATATATACGTTTAACTTGATTCCACGCGGCTCTGCCGCGCGTCCGTATAGGAAGGTTTGGAAACCCTTGGTTTCCAAGATATAATAGAGGCATGGCTGTCGTCAAAACTCGTCACAATGCGTATACCGCTCACTACCAGATCGTCTTTCCCGTAAAATACCGCAAATCGTTACTTACCGACGAGATCCCGCTCGTATCCTTTCCTCCAAAATACGGAGGTTCGCAGGTTGTCAGAATTTTCAAAAGTATTACCGCCAAGCAACTATTCAAGAAATTTCCCGAGCTCAGAAAAGAATTGTGGGGAGGAGAGTTTTGGAGCGACGGTTTCTACTTTGCAACGGTCGGCGAGCGGGGGAATTGGCACGTAGTTGAAAAGTATGTAGCGGAGCAGGGAAAGACGATGGGTGAAACTCCGCAGTTAAAATTATTCGAGTAAGCAATGCCTCCGGTCATACCTCGGGGCTTTGCCCCGGGGTTATTGATTGAAAATGAAAAATAATTTACCATTACTTAAAAACGAACTCGCGATCGCAAGGACGTCTTTTGAAATTGCAAAGGAATATAAAAAAATAGCACAAAATTCAGACGACACACTCGTTGACGAAAAAGCGATATCACCATTTTATATTTTCGCCTCCTTTGCTCATCTAAACCATTGTCTAATGAGTATCAGAAAAGTCTTTTTTGAAACAAGACACGACGCAGTGCCATCTTTATCTAAGACAAACCCGAAGGCGAAGATTGCTACTGAAGGCAGATATTTTGATATAAGAAAAGATATAAACGAAGTGATCGCCCATATGAACAATACGAGAGCGGTCAACAGTATTTTTACGATATCAGAAGAAAAATTCACGAAGATTGAGAAACTGTTGGACGAAATTGCTGATTTGGTCAACGATGGCCTACCTGATGATGAAAGCGGTATTCTTTCCGGTTCCAAAGGGGCACTTTCAAATGTGATATTTGGTTTTGAGAATTTAATCTCTGTTGTCAATCGCGGGATAAAGAATCGGTAATGTTTACACAAAAAAAACTATAAAAAAGAATCAAATCGTCTCAACAACAGTGTCGGGTTTACTTTTGCGTAAGACAAACCTGATGCCGCATGTTCCACATAAGCGTCGTGGCTAAAAAGGCGTTTTCGGAATCGCTTTTTAAAAGTTGGGCAATTTCTTTTTTGTACACGGCAATGCTGTCTGAATGCGCTTCTTTCGGTGTTTTTCCCTTTATTAGTGAAATGCCGACTTGATTGGAGGTCGAGAGAAAAGGTTTTGCAAATTGATCTTTAAGAGGCTCGCGCACCGCGTCTTCCTGCGTCCAAAATTGATACGGTTCGGTATATCCGATAAAGGCTTTTGCGCCCTGTCTAATGGCGGCCGGCCCAAGCACTTTTCCGGATTCACACGAACGCATGTATACTACTTTATCCTTCAAAATTTCTGCATTTGCATTTGCGTCAACCAGAGTCTCGTTGTCGTGCCCCGTTATGATATCCGGGGCGCCATGTCCGTTAAAGATGAGAGTATCCGGCTGTTGTTTTTTGAGATAACTTTCCAGCTTCTTTTTTGTCGCTTTCTTTTTCTCCAGGTCGATCACGTGCAGCCCTTTTTTCTTTGCTTCGTCCGCAAGCAAACCGCCCCAGTAGTATAGATAGTGGGTTACGGAGTCGTGTTTCGGTCTAGTGATCAGCAGATACATCTTCGGTGGGGAGGTTGCTTAACGAGCGCAGAAAAAATAATTGGGTTTCGATCACCTGTTTTCCTATTTCCGTTTGGTTTCTCACTTGATCGATTATATCCGTCATCTGCATTTGCGCGGAATTGCCGACAGAAAGCCGGGCATTTTCGGGAATGGTTTTGAGGCGAGCTATGACCAGATTTATCATATCCTCTGTGATGGTTTCTGATTCCATGATTATTATTTATCAGACGATGTCGGGATAAATTTTAATTCAATGAGTTTGGATAAAATTTCATTTCCCAGCTCTGTGTTTCCGTTTATTTCCCGATAGGCGACTTCCCAAGTGATCGGGCCGCCCTTTTCGGTGCCCAAGTCCAAAACGATCTCCTTGCGCAAATTCAAAGGAAGATTGGCGTAAAATTTAAAAAATAGATCTTTCATATGCGTTATTACGCTTGACCCAACGATAATATTTATCTTCATAATACATGAAATTATGAATAATTCAATGTGTTTCGGCTTAACCCTTCTTTTTTCTGGTCATTTTTATACCCCCACAGGGTATTAGGAGATTTTTGGGTTTTGTGATATAATGAAAACACCTTATGAAATATTTCGCGACATTATTACTGCTTATCGGTTTCGCCGGAATGGCCATCTTCGGTCTTTTTGTCATGGATTTTGCCATGGGTCATGGTGAGGTTGGCTGTATCGCATCCAATATCAGCGGAGATGGCGGCTTTTGTCCGCTCGGCGCTCTCGAAATGGCTTTTCATCACATTGATGCCTTTCAAGCATTTTCTCTGACTACGGCGGGTCAAATGTTCGGGCTCTTTCTTTTGCTCTCGTTGTTCGTATTGTCTGTATTGTTTTGGAGGTATCTCGCGATAAGTCCGCCTGTATTTTTGGAAAAACGCTTGCGAGAAAAAGATCCTCCCGCTTTCGAATTCAATAAGTTAAACTGGCTCTCTCTCTTGGAGCACAGCCCCTCCGCAGTTTAAGCGCGATTTAAGCTTACGGCTTTTTTCGTGCATTTTTATGGCGCTCCTTGAAGCGTCTTTTATGAGTATTGAACTGTAAAAAACATGGAAAAAAAGACAATAACAATAGTGTTCCTCGTTTTTGCCTTCGTTTTCGGGCTCATGTTTTGGGGGAGAAGCCTCCAGAATAACGCACTCTCGGATGCGAAGCCCGTGGACGGTGCGAAAACAGCGCTTACTGTTGAGGGTGAAAGCTTTTTCGACTTCGGAAACATCTCGATGAAGAACGGAAAGGTGAGTACGGTATTCACCGTCGCAAACCGAACCGATAAGGAGATCTTTCTCAAAAGCGTGACAACTTCCTGTATGTGTACGGAAGCCTACCTCATGGGGGGAAAGGCTGAAAAAGGGCCCTTTAAAATGCCGGGAATGGGATTTGTTCCTCTCGCGAATGAGACAATTCTTCCCGGCGAGACGCGGACGATCAAAACGGTGTTCGACCCGAACGCTCATGGCCCGGCCGGGGTGGGACCGATTGAAAGGGTTGTACGCCTTGTTGAAGAGAATGGCGGATCTCTCGAATTCGGTTTTAAAGCGAAAGTAACTCCTTAAATATGAAAAGTTCACTTAAAATCATTTATCTTGCGATATTCTTGGTGGCCGCCGTGCTTGTCTTGAAGATCATGCCGGGTACATCGCAATTCTTGTGGAAGGTGAGCGGGGAAGGGTCGTGGCTTTTGCCGCTTATCATCATCTCATCGCTCTTGGACAGCGTTCACCCGTGCTCCTTCTCTATTCTGCTTATTACGATAGCATTTCTCTTCGGGATGCAAATGCCGCGAAAGAAAATATTGCAGATCGGCGGAGTGTATATTGCGGGAATATTCGTCGCATATTTTCTGATCGGCCTTGGAATCCTCAAAGTGCTGCATATCTTTAACACCCCGCATTTTATGGGAATGCTCGGTGCTTCTCTGCTCATCATGTTCGGAATGATCAATCTTCTTGGTGTTTTTGTTCCGCGTTTTCCCATAAAACTTCGCTTGCCGGAGGGGTCGCATCGGGCTATGGCGGCGCTTATGGAAAAAGCATCCGTTCCGGCGGCTTTCGGCTTGGGCCTTCTCGTTGGGATATGTCAATTCCCGTGCATGGGCGGACCCTATCTCATGGTTATCGGGCTTCTGCGAGATCAGGCTTCGTACTATGCGGGATTCGGATATCTTTTTCTTTACAATATCATCCTGGTTTCACCGCTCATCCTTGTGCTTTTCGCTTCCGCCGACAAAATCCTTCTGGAAAAGATGGAGGAATGGAAAAAGACAAACATGCGCAAAGTACGTATATATGCCGGTTTTGCGATGATAATTATCGGAACATTAATATTCTTTATTTAATACCATGGACAATACAATGGACCAAAAAGAATTTCTAGCTCGCGTCGAAGCGCTCAAAGAAAAAGGCGGCGCTGATCTTTCCACCGCGGAAGATCTGAGCATCGCGGTCATGAATCTTATCTCTCTTGAAGAACATTTTTTCTTCACGGGAGTGAAAACGAAAAAAGACGAATATTTTGATACGGCTTTCGAGATCCGCGAGATGCGCAAAGAACTTCTGAAAAAATTGATGCCGGAACATGAAGGTGAAACGTGGTGCATCTCAAAACATTTGTTGGCAACGGCTATGCGCCTTTTTGAGGTTGGCAATAAATTGCAGACAGAAGGAAAAAAGACTGAAGCCAAAGAGATGTTCGAAAAAGCGTATCAATCCTACTCCATCTTTTGGGCGCTCAAACTGAAACTCATAAGCGGCGAACGAGTGAAAGAAACCGCCCGGGAGGCGTCCCCCATGGAAGACCTTATTAATAAATTAGCGCATTGTTGCGATGAGTAATAATCAACTAAAACTTATGGAAAACAACAACCAAGATCAAGCGACCGATGATGTTTTGGAAAACCGCGATACAGAGCGATCGGCTGAAGTCGCTGCGGAAAACAAGATCGGACTTAAGTCTATTTTTAGAAATGGTTTAATACCGGCGAGCATTTTGCTTTCCTCTATTATTCTCTCGGGCGCCTTGGTGTATTCGGCAAATTCAGGAAACGGAGCGCAAAAAACAAATCTTGCCGGAGCTGCGCTCGACGCGGAACTGGAGGAAAAAGTTATGCCGCCCAAAGGGGTTTTGCTGCCTGTTGTATGGGGAGATCTTGGAAAAAAACTGGTTGACGCCGGCGTCATAGATGCGGACAAATTCAAAGCGGTTTATGAACAAAGGGGAACATTTCCGGATGAATACAAAGACCTGCTTCTTGGGAGCAAGAATGGCAAGCTGAAAATTACCAAAGAAAATTCGGGATTTCTTCTTAATCTGTTGTGGGCGCTCGGGTTGGGAAACAAAAATCCCATTTTGGAAAAAGGAGAGATATCGGATCCGAAATACGGTGGTGCGGAAAAATTCGCCTCCACCGGAGGGTGGACGATTTCCAAAGGCAACCCAATGGATCATTTCAGCTATCATACGTTTATTACTTTGACGGCGGATCAGCAAGCGCTCGTAGACCGGGTTTCAAAGGGAATTTATCGGCCATGCTGCGGAAATTCAACTCATTTTCCGGACTGCAATCATGGGATGGCGATGCTCGGACTTCTCGAACTTATGGCATCGCAGGGGGTAAGCGAACAAATCATGTGGAAAACCGCTCTGGAGGTGAATTCGTATTGGTTTCCGAACAATTATCTCACTATCGCCGCTTATATAAAAAATAAAGGTACGGACTGGGAAGACGTAAACCCGCAGGAAATGCTCGGATCGGAATATTCGAGTTCTCGCGGAAACGCTAACATCTCTTCTCAGGTCGCGCCGTTGCGCGGACAACAAGGCGGAGGCGGTTGCGGCGTTTAAAATATATAAACTAACAGTAAATTTTATGCATGATCACAATAACAACAGCGATGATAGCGGCGGAAAGGGAATGAAAGTCATGATGTGGATGATGATGATATGTTGCGCCGGTCCGATCCTCCTTACTCTTTTTTTGGGTGCGGGAGGGCGCGCGGCGGGTGTTTCGTCATGGGTCATTTTGGGGGCGATGGCGATAATGATGTTCGCGCATTTTTTCATGATGAGAAGATCGAGCGGTCATTCCTGCGGAAAAAATAGCGGACAAGAAAAATCAGACGAAAAAAATATTAAGAAAAAACTATAACAATGGAAACTTCACAAATAAAAAAAGTAACGCTCGACATTCACGGCATGCATTGCGCAAGCTGCGAGGTCCTTGTGGAGCAAAAATTTAAAAAAGCCTACGGAATAAAAAAAGTTCGCGTTGATCATGCCGCCGGAAAAGCCGATCTGGAGTGTTCGGGGGAGCCAAATATCGCCGAACTCAACGACATGGTGAAAGAATATGGATATACGGTTTCCATGCGAGAAAGAAAAAACAACGAGATCCGCGGCAATGTAAGCACAAACGCACCCGTCGATTACCTGCAAATGGGGTATATGTTTCTCGTGATCCTTTCTTTATATTACCTTCTGAAACAATTTGATTTTCTGCCGAATTTTTCCATCTCCGAGCGAATGAGCTACGGATTGATCTTCTTGATCGGAATATTTGCCGCCGTATCATCCTGTATTGCCGTTGTCGGCGGTCTTTTGCTGTCGTTGGCGGGAAAGTATAATGAAGCGCACCCCGATCTCACTGGAATTCAAAAATTCAAACCGCACGCGTATTTCAATATCGGACGTGTTGTCGGTTATACGGTTTTCGGGGCATTGGTCGGAGCGCTTGGTTCAGTGATCACGCTTTCTCCACGGTTTAATGGATACCTTATGATCGTCGTGAGCGCCGTTATGCTGCTTCTTGGTTTTCAATTACTGCATCTTTTTCCCGGACTAAGGAGATTCAGTCCGAAAATGCCGAAATTCATCAGTCATAAGATCCACGACTTGGGCGCGGCAGAAAGCAAAGGAGGGCCATTTTCGCTTGGTGCGTTAACTTTTTTCTTGCCGTGCGGATTTACGCAAGCGCTACAGCTCTACGTTCTTGCGAGCGGAGACTGGATAGTCGGAGCGTTGACAATGCTCACTTTTTCGCTGGGGACTCTGCCGGCGCTGCTGTCGATCAGTGCTGTTTCGAGCTTTGCCAAAGGAGAATTTCAAAAACACTTCCTTAGATTTGCCGGGGTACTGATCGTCATGCTCTCAATGTTTAACATAAATAATGGTTTGGCGCTTGCAGGATTTAACGTTAATTTGCCGACCTTTGCCGCGGGTTCAAATAACGCCGGACGATCGGGTGCACCGAAAACAGAGATCGTTAATGGAAAGCAAATTGTTAGAATGACCGTGAGCGGATACTCATATTCACCCAGTCAGTTCATCGTTGTTGAAGGAATCCCCATCGAGTGGCAGATCGACGGAACCGCTGCGGCGGGATGCGGTCGAGTGATCGTGATGCCGTCTTTGGGTATGACGAAGTATTTGTCGACGGAAGGAATTACGACCATCACGTTTACCCCGACGCAAACGGGGGCTATTCCGTTCAATTGCAGCATGGGAATGATGACGCGCGGTTCGGAATTTATTGTTGTGCCGAACACCACCGGAATTTCCGGCGCAAAACTTGACTCGTCGGCGAGTATTCCGGTTCCAGTTTGCGATCCCGCCGTTTCCAAATGTCCGGAAGTGCAAAAACTTTCCATGGAAGTTTCAGAGGAGCGCGGTATTTTTCCTCGTTCGCTCACGGCAAAAAAAGGATCGCCGATAGAATTAACGATAGATGATAAAATCCCGCTCGGGGGATGTGCGTCGGTATGGGTGATACCAAAATATGATATTACGATCCCGATGAACGGCACCGTGAGCAAAAATACTTTTACCCCGACAGAAGCCGGAGTTATAAATATTACTTGCAGTATGGGGTCAAAACTGGCGGAAATTGTCGTTGCTGATTAAAAAACAGAGTATTGAAACAGTGCAATGATCTCCTGAAAAAAAAGAGAGTGACCCTTTCTTTTTTTTTCGATTTATTGATATACTATTGGGATGAATATTAGAAAAGATCAACAAACCCACATATTTCATGTGAATGGGATGCACTGCAAATCCTGCGCCCTGGTGACGGAGCAGACGCTCGATGCCGTGGATTTTGTCGCCTCAGCCAAAGTTAATTCACACAAGCAGTCGGTATCTGTCTCCGGAGACTTTGCCGATAAGACGAAAGAAGAGATCGCCGAAGAACTTTCCAAAGCGCTTTCACCGAAAGGGTACTCGCTTTCCGTTGAAAAAACGGCCGTATCGAAAAACTGGGAAGAATTCTGGATCGCCGGTCCGCTTGCCGCGCTCTTTGTGCTGTTATTTATCCTTCTGCAAAAAATGGGATTGGTGAATCTTGTCGATACGAGCGAAATGACATTCTATACGCCTTTCATTATCGGCATCATCGCCTCGCTTTCCTCTTGCATGGCGGTTGTCGGCGGTCTCGTGCTTTCGATGTCCGCAACATTCGCCAAGGAAGGCGATCGCATCAAACCTCAGCTGCTTTTTCACTCAGGACGCATTGTTTCGTTCTTTCTGCTCGGAGGCATGATCGGCGCCATCGGATCCGCCTTTCAGCTGAATGCCTTCGGAAGTTTTTTTCTCGGAATGCTCGTAGGGGTCGTGATGCTCGTTATGGGGATCAATCTTTTAGATGTTTTTCATGGCGCGAAACGCTTTCAGCTCGCTATGCCGAAAGCCCTGTCCAAACACGCGCTCAAGGCTTCCAACATGGCGTATACCGTGACACCGCTCTTGGTTGGCGTCGCCACATTCTTTCTTCCGTGCGGTTTCACTCAGGCCATGCAGGTCTATGCGCTTTCGACCGGCAACTTTCTTACGGGAGGACTCACGATGTTAGCTTTTGCGCTCGGAACTTTTCCGGCGCTTGCCATTTTGAGCTTTAGCGGAGTCGGCGTTGCGCAAGGACGAAAAAAAGGAATATTCTTCAAAACGGCCGGGCTCATCGTTATTGCGTTTGCGCTGCTCAATATCATCAACAGCTTGGTTGTTATAGGGGCGATTAAGCCGCTGTTTAACTTTTAATTGTTAAATTGTTAAATTGTTAAATTGTTAAATTGTTAAATTGTTAAATTGTTAAATTGTTAAATTGTTATTAAGGTTTGTTGGTGTGTTGCATAACAATTTAGCCATTTAATCATTTAACATTTTGTCAAATTAGTTTATGTCTTCTAAAACAATATCACTTATCATCATCGCCATCGGTATCATCGTCGCCGGAGTCATTATTTTTTCCGGGTTCGGCGAATCGAAAGAAAATGCACCGTCGCCGCTTAACTTGGGCAACGTTTTTATCCAAGGGGGGAAACAGACGGTCGACATCATCGCGAAGGGGGGATTCGAGCCGGAAACTTCGATCGCGAAATCGGGCGTTCCTACCGTACTGCGGATCACCACAAAAGGCACGTTTGATTGTTCTTCCGTTGTGAATATCCCCGAACTCGGCGTGAGAAAAAATCTGCCCGTAAACGGCGTAACCGAGATCGATCTCGGCACGCGAGCGCCCGGAACACTAAACGGCAGCTGCGGTATGGGAATGTATCCGTTTACCATAGAATTTAAGTAACTTATTGTTCGGATTTTACATTATCACAAGCAAATTTATTTATCCCCTCCATATTTGGTAAGGGGATTTTTTGTTTGATACAATAAAGATATACATTATCAAATAATATTTATAGTTTTGTATGTACAAAAAATTTACCGCGAGTCCCATTCACCATCAGATCTTTCTTGCAACGATGGCGATCACGGTTCTCTTAAGCAGCGCCTTCGCTGGAATTTTGTACGCACAAAAAACATTCCTTTCTTCCGCTCCTTCGCTTTCGATGCCGATCAATCCCTTCCAAACAAAAGGCGAAACCTCCGGCATTGGCACCCATTTCGCTATTACCGACAGCGAATATTTAAATATCACCCTCGACAGTACCCAAGACATCGACCTCAAACTCGTTTCGCGTCCGAAAGTGATCACGATGATGTTTCAGGAAGCAAGTACGACAACTACCCAAATTACCATATCTGGTCTTTTAAAAAACACCACATATTTCAAATACGAAGACGATTATCACAACCTCACGCAATTCACCACCGACTCGAACGGAAGCTATACCTACACTCAAAATATTGGAACCCGCCACTTCGTTTTCATCCAAACCAGAAAAAGCACCAAATTCATCGCCGACAACGCCACTGGAGGAGACTGCACCACGATCGGAACATGGAACCAACCCACCAAAACCTGCACCCTCACGCAAGACCTTACCGAAACCGTACAGATCGACGACGACAACCTCACCCTGGACGGAAACGGACACAAAATATCGATCGCAGAGTATTCCGCGAACGGAGTATATCTCTACAAAACAGGGAATACAATAAAGAGCATTACTGTACAGGGAGCCCATAGCGGAGTATATCTCTATGAAGGAAGCGAGAACCATATCGAGAACAGTACTTTTTTGGGAAACTTCGACGGTATTCTCATTGGCTACTATACCCAGAGCAACACCATCTCAAACAACACCGTTAACGGCAACGGCTCCGGAATCTATATAGTGAGCAGCAATGCGAACACTATCGAGCACAATACCGTGAGCGAGAACGATTACGAGGGGATCATCCTTACCAATACCTCCGGAAACAACATCATACGAAACAATACCGCGAACCATAACGGAAACATCGGTATCATTAATTTTGATACCTCCGGCAATCAGATCATTGATAACACCATACAAGAAAACGCATTTAGCGACCTCATCCCCAACACCGCCGAAAGCGGAGTCGTTCTCTGCAACGACACGATAACCGGAAACATCGGTTCGGGAGGTCTCCCTATCGGATACTACAGCACTTCCACAACCTTAACTTCCGGCACCTTTTCAGAACTTATCCTCTGCAATGCCGACCATTCCGACATACGCAATGTGACCGTACAAGGAAAGAACAACAACAACCACTTTTTGCTAAGCCAAACCCATAATTCAACATTTGAAAATATCACCGTTTCGCATACCAGAGAAGGACTGTATCTGGTAGCCTCCGATCAAAACGAGTTTTCCGGAGGAACGATAGATGAAAACAGCTTCGGCATTACCTTACTCGACTCCCATAACAACCGCATTCACGATACCGCGATCTCAAACAGCAAGACCGCCGCTCTTCGCTTTTTTGGGAGGCCGTCTTTTGGCAATTCCATCTACAACAACAACTTTATCAACAACGCTTTTCCATCTTCGGGAGACGGAACGTCAAACGTTTTCGATCTCGCAAAACCGGTGGGAGGGAATTACTGGAGCCATTACCATACGCCGGCACAGGGATGCGGTGATACTAATAGCGATGGGTTCTGCGATGCGCCGTATGTGGTGGGGACAAACGTAAAAGACAACCTTCCGTGGACAAAACAAGACGGGTGGAAAAATACCCAAACCAAGACGGTGAAGGTGGCGGTGATTTTGGCGGAGCTTTCTGATGTGCCGCATGTTTCCGTACCAAAAAACGAGCAGCCTTGCAAACTCATTCCGGCAAAAACTTATCCGAACGGACACGATAAAACGTACTACGACGATATGATGGTTTGCGTGAAGGATTATTACCTCGAGAATTCTTACGGAACGGTGAATATTGAGGCGACGGTGTTTCCGACGTGGTACCAGTTATTTGCCTCGTCGACATCATACATTGGTAAAGAAAGAGGATTGGTTCAAGATGCAATAGCCGCATCAAACATTGATCCGAATAATTATTTTACCGTAGCTGTGGTGTACAGCGGCTATTCCGGTCAAAATAAACCAATTTTTGACTTTAATGCACATCTTAGTACTCAAGCCCTCACTACCACCGGTCCAACCTTAAAGAGTAGTATTATTGTCGCAGAAAAAGATCCGGTTGGGTTTTGGACTCATGAAATCGGGCATACTATGGGTGGTCTGGTAGAAGGCGAAGAGATAAAGATTCCTGTCCCGGATTTATATAAGATGGGTCTTAATGGAGCTACTTTTGGAAAATTTTCCGAAGAAGGACAATGGGAATTGATGGCACTTGGAGGTCAAAATGGCGGAATAACAAATAAGAATGGAAGTGATCCCTCTTTAATGAGTTCATACGTCAAAGAGTTTCTCAAACTTCTTTCATATGATATTAAGCCAAAATCTGCATATGATGATTACATTATTCCTGCACTGAATCAAAAATCATTTAGTGGTTCTGTACTTCGCTACAATCTTTTGGAAAACACGAATGAGAATGATATCACCACCCCATATTATATTCTTGAAGCAAGAAAGAGAGAATTACCCAATAAAATCTGGGATACCTCAATTCCAAAAAACTCTGCGCTCGTAGTATATTATGTTAATCCGCTTGGTTTTTCAGAATATGGAATCAGCTCAACTACCGATGCAAAAGGGAAAATTACAGGTTTTCTTGAAAACGAATGCCGGATTATAAATATTCCATCTTCGGGTCCATTTAATTTTCCGAAAGGCGGCGTATTGGGTGTAGGTGATACCTATTACGATTACAATAATCTCGTTTCAATTTCCGCATCCGGCGACTCCAACACTAACGGAAATTATTTTATCAATGCACGTATTCGGAAAATTGATGATAATTACGCTAATTCTTTAGCTGGCAGATTCAAGGGCTTTGTAGTGAAAAATTCTAATATTGAGCCTAATCTACACTCAGAGAGTTGTAAGTTAGATACTCGTCATTTTGTGCCATACCCCTATCTTTACCTGTGGATGAGCCCTGCATATCAACTTAAGTTGTCTTTCCTGGCTTTGTTAGCTTTAATGAGTTTTACTTTGTTCTTTTGGATTATTACACGACGGTTTCGACAATTATTTGTCAATAGAAAATTATTAAGGAAAGGAATATACGCAGTTATCTCAATCCTTGCCTTATTCTTTTTAATTCTTTTTTGTTTCGCATTTCGACGAGCGCTATATGAGACAACGCCATACACGAACGAAATGTCGCGATACGGCGAGGTGTTTCATGGTATGTTATTCACCAAAGTTCTTGGTGTTGATCCATTTTATAACCCTCTGTTAAATTTACCGGATTCAGAATGTCCGACCGGTCAAATATGCATAGATCAAAAAACTCCCTCTCTCGCCCCCACCGCTTTCCCCGACCTCGATCTTCACGCCATCACCACTGACGGCAAACACGTCGGCGTAAATTACACAACCGGCGAATACGAAAACCAGATCGCGGGATCAATTCCCTCCGGCGACAACCAAGGTTCTCCAGAATGGATACTCATTCCCGACGGAATAGAAGCAAGATACTACGTATCATCACACGACAACCAAACCTTCTTGAATGAAAATCCCGACATAGCCGGCAAGATGAACAGCACACAAGACAGTTATGAAGTATACGCAAGAATATTCGATCCCGCATCCGGAATCTTCACTTCCGCGACCACGAGCCAAACCATCAACCCCGGAAGCACCGATTTCTACCAAATAACCGGAACAACCAATACTCCCAACATTCAATCAAACAACACCGACCCTGTTTTATACCTGAAAGGGATCCGCGATTACGTAACCGCAATGCCGACGAAGAACAAGGGAACGAAATCTTCTTATCTTTCACAGCTTGCCAACATCGAAAGATCTCTCTCGAAAAAACAAACCAAACCGGCGATCTCTCAAATACAAGCTTTGGAGAAGGAAACGAATTCATACATCAAAACCAAACTTATTGCAAAAACCGATGGGGAAGCGTTGAGTGGGATGTTGAGGAGATTGAAGGGGATGGTGGGGAAGTAAGATTACGATGTATGGAATTTGCACGGCGCTTGCGGCACGGGGATGTTTCCGTTACTATTTAAAATAAACCATATCATGTCAGATACTCAAAAAAATACAGAGGGCGAGAAAGATGCAGACCCGAAAGAGCCGACTTTTGCCGAACGGTTTAAGATCGAGCCGATTCGCAGGCAATGCGTCTGTGGCCGCTCAAAAAAATATCCTTTGTGTGATGGAAGTCACAGCAGGGAATAACATTGCTCGTTGACATTTATTCCTTTTCGCATTACGCTCTCTACAGGTAAAGGGATTTTCATTTTTTGTTCTTTTGGGGGATATAAAATGTTAGAAAATATGATCGTATCATTAGCGTTCGTCGCTCTTGTTGTTGGTGTCGCCACAGCAGTCCTCTCTTACGTGGATCAGTCGTTTCAAACCGTCAGGTATTACTATACGGCGAAGACCGTTTGCATCATTGTCACTCTTGTATGGCTGTTCGTCGCTTTTTATTCCCCGGGAAGCTATGCGTCGATTCCCTTCATTCTTTTTGTCGTCATGACCTTTGGTTGGCTCGGCGTTCATTTTGACCAGAAAGAGATCGAACTCGACGAATAATTCGGCACGTCATAAGCCCTGTTTCCGGTTTGATCGGAACAGGGCTTGCTTTTTTGGTATAGGTGTCGTATAAAGAAAACGGAACGATTTTTGCGGAGGTGAAAAATGTTTTTTGGAATTACCATGCTCGTACTGCTTTCCGGCGTATGTTTTTTTGGGGCTCGAGGCATTTATATGGCAGTAAAGTCATATGGACAAGAGCGTCACGAGGACCGTGTATTCAGAGTCAAAACATTCTGGACACTGTCTATCGCCGCTGTTCTGCTCTTTTTGGTCGCACTGATGCGGATCCTTGGGGTGTACTTAGGTATAATCGAGGATCTCTCCTCTATGGAAGTTTCGTGGGGATGGTTTCTTTTTGCCGCGGGGTATGCATTGCAAGCGTATACTCTCAACAAAAAGATACAAACCATGCGAAAGAAATAATATCGATAGTTTATAACAAAACCGCGGACAATGTTCGCGGTTTTTTGTCGCGAATATCGGAGTAATGCGGTATACTGGAAAAGTCAAAAGTCAAAAGTCAAAAGTTTTTAAATTTATTTCCCATGCAGCCAAATACCACAAAGCTTCCCAGCGGCCTCTCCTCTAAGGAAGCCAAGCGCCGTCTTCTTGAATATGGCGAGAATGTTATTTATCACAAAGCTCGGCTTCGTCCGCTCGTCGCTTTCGTGAAAAAATTCAACAGCCCGCTGCTCCTCATGCTTATCGCAACCTCGATCGTTTCGCTCTTTCTTGGCCAAAAGATGAGCGCTACGGTGATCCTTGCCATGGTGTTCCTATCGGCTGTGATGGATTTTTTGAACACGCGCAAATCGGAGGCCGTGGCGGAAAAACTGGTGGAGAAGGTTGCCTCGACCGTAAGCGTGCGGCGCGACGGGGAAATACGAGAAGTGCCGCTTCGTCTGATCGTTCCCGGCGATATCATCGAGCTTTCTGCTGGCAACGTCATTCCCGCAGACTGCCGCGTTTTGACGGCAGATGATCTTTTTGTGAATCAGTCGTCCCTCACCGGCGAATCATTTCCTGTTGAAAAATATGAAGATCGGGAAAAGGGAACTGCGCTCCTCTCGAAGGGCGAAGAGCTTCCCCTCGGCTCCGACAAAGCGGTTTTTATGGGGTCTTCCGTGGTTACCGGATTCGCAACGGCAGTCGTCCTTCGCACCGGAGGAAACGCAGAATTTGGCCGGATCGCGGAGCGTCTCGCAAAACCCGACGAAGAAACCGATTTCGATCGCGGCATCCGCAATTTCAGCGTGTTCGTGATGCGCCTCACGCTTGTGATGGTCACCGTGGTTTTTTTCTTGAATGCGATAGTGAAGCACAATGTTTTTGATTCCTTCCTCTTTTCCGTCGCGATCGCCGTCGGTCTGACCCCCGAGCTGTTGCCGGTGATCATGTCGGTTTCGCTCGCGCGCGGATCAATGGTTATGTCTGAGAAAAAAGTGATCGTGAAAAATCTTTCGGCGATCCAGAACTTCGGCGGCATGAATATTCTCTGTACCGATAAAACCGGAACGCTCACACAAGACCGGATCACGCTGATCGAATGCGTCGACATATCGGGAGTCGAATCGAAAGAGGTGTTCACCCAAACGTATCTTTCGAGCGTCATGCATACGGCGAAGCGAAGCGCCATCGATCTTGCCATCGAAGAACACGGTAAAATGGATATTTCGGAATATAAAAAAATCGATGAGATCCCGTTTGATTTTCATCGGCGGAGAGATTCCGTCGTTATTGACCGCGGCAGCGAACGCACGATCATTTGCAAAGGCGCCCCGAGAAATATTTTGGAAGAATGTTTTGCGTGTCGCAAGGATGGCAAAGATGCGGAATTTACCAAAGAGATGACCGCAGAAGCCAACCAGCAATACAATCGGCTTTCCGGAGAAGGGTATCGCGTGCTCGCCATCGCGGAAAAGCGAATACCTCAAGAAGAAAGGTCTATTTATCAAAAAGAAGAGGAGAACAGCCTTATTTTTCTGGGTTTTGCCGCGTTTCTCGATCCTCCAAAAACAAGCGTTGCTCCCACTTTGGTTGAGCTTGAAGGATTGCATATCGAGGTGAAAGTCCTGACCGGCGACAGTGAAATTTTGACGGAGCGCATCTGCAAAGAGATCGGTCTTCCGGTGAAAGGCGTTTTGCATGGTGAAGAGATCGCAGAACTTTCCGATTCGGAATTATCCGCAAAAGTTGCAGAGGTAAACATTTTTGCACGAGTATCTCCGGAGCAAAAAGAGCGCATCGTCGTACTTCTTCGCAAACAAGGAAACGTCGTTGGATATTTAGGCGACGGCATCAACGACGCGCCGGTTCTTCGCGCGGCCGATGTCGGCATCTCGGTCAACAACGCGGTAGATGTCGCCAAAGAAACCGCCGACATTATTTTGCTCGACAAAAGTTTGGAGGTTTTGAAGGACGGCATCATCGAAGGGCGAAAAACATTCCAAAATACGATGAAGTATATAAAAATGGGATTCAGTTCCAACTTCGGCAATATGTTCTCCATGATGGGTGCGTCGGCATTCCTCCCGTTCCTGCCCATGCTCCCCGCGCAGATCCTCCTCAATAATTTCATGTACGATATGTCGCAGACCACGCTCTCCACCGATTCCACCGACGAAGAAGACACCATTCACCCTCTCCGATGGGACACGCGCTTTTTCGGAAAATACATTGCCGTGTTCGGACTTGTCAGCTCAATATTCGATTTCATTACGTTCTTCGTTTTGTATAAAGTATTTTCGCTCGGCGCGTCCGGCTTTCAAACCGGCTGGTTCATCGAATCCATTGCCACGCAGGTCCTCATTATTTACATCATCCGAACCAAACGCGTCCCATTTTGGAAAAGCTGGCCGAGCCTTCCGGTCATTTGTTCAACCATCGGGATCGTTACTCTCGCGTGGATCATCCCGTTCACGCCTATCAGTACGCTTTTAAGATTTGCGCCATTATCTCCGTTCATTCTCGTCTCTATTGCAGGCATCGTATTTACGTATCTCCTTTTTGGAGAACTGACAAAAGCCATGTTCTATCGAGCGTATAAGAAAGCGCTATAGGTGATTATTCCCGTCATTCCCTCGGAGGCTGGAATCCACGCATGCACCGTTTAATTAGATTTTTATGTTATTTTTGTGTATAGTTTTTGTATGAGCGCAAAAAAACTCTCGATCGCATATTGGAAAAAATGGATGGAAGAAAATGAGCGGCTGGCAACCGTCGTGTTTTTTGCGATCGGATTTGTTTTTGACAGCTTGACGCTTTCTCGAATCGACAACTTGCTAGACATGACAATTCTGTTCGGATGGCTGTTCGTTGCCTCTGCGGGAGTGATAGCGGTGGATATTTCGCGTTTCAGGGAGTCGAGATTCAAATTTCTTCGGAAAGAGAACAAGTGGCTGGAATTTATCGTGCCTTTTTCTCTCGGAAATCTTTTCTCGGGGGTGACTATTTTTTATTCGAGGAGCGCGTCTTTTTTGGTAAGCTGGCCTTTTTTGATCATCATAATCGCGCTTTTTATCGGGAATGAATTTTTCAAAAAACGATATCTTCGCCTGAATTTTCAGATCAGCATTCTTTTCGCCACCGTTTATTTTCTGATGATCCCTTTCGTTCCGATCATTATCGGGAACACCAGTGACTCCATTTTCCTTCTTTCCGGAGCGATCTCTCTCCTCGCGATCGGCGCATTCATCCATTTTTTGTATTTCTTTTTGCCGAGGGAGGCAAGAGCAAACCGGATTAAACTTACGTCGAGCATCGGAGGAATATTTATCGCTGTCAATTTTTTCTATTTTACCAATCTTATTCCGCCACTCCCGCTCTCTCTCAAAGATGCCGGAATATATCATTACATGGAAAGAACGGCGAGCGGAAAATATTTTTTTCAGAAAGAAATAAAAAAACCGTTTGATGTTTTAGATTTCTATGAAAAAATCCATGTCGTGCAGGGCGAATCGCTGTATTTTTATAGCGCTGTTTTTTCGCCTACAAGGCTCAATACGAATATCATCCACAGTTGGCAGTATTATGACCCGAAAGCGGATACATGGGTCGTTTCCGCCAATATTCGTTTCCCCATTTACGGCGGTGCTGACGGCGGCTACCGCGGATATTCCGAAAAAACCAATATTTTCCCGGGCAAATGGCGAGTCGATGTGACTAATGAGCGAGGGCAGGTACTTGGCAGGGAAAGATTTGAAATTATTTCGGTGGAGCGAGGAGTACCGCTTGAGTCGGTGATAAAATGAGAATAAAATTTTCAATTTACAAATTTCCAATTTTCAATGAATTTTCAATAAAAAATTTTCAAACTCAACGGCGTCGTTCGCGTTTGAAAATTAAAAATTGAAACATTGAAAATTGATTGAAAATTAAAAATTGGAAATTGAAAATTGTAGAAACGCATGATAAATTTTACAGAACTACAAAAAGAGATCCGTTCTCATGCTGATCCTCAAAAAGCAGCGCTTTTGATGCGTTTTTTCAAAACCGGAAAAGGCGAATATGCCGATGGCGATCTGTTTCTCGGTATCATGGTTCCGGTCCAACGGGTAATCGCGAAAAAATTTTCTGATCTTTCGATCTCTGATGTCGAAAAACTTCTTCACTCAAAATATCACGAAGAACGCCTTATTGCTCTTTTTATCCTCATTCATCAATTTGAAAAAGGCGATGCCGAAACAAAAAAGAAAATTTTTTCGCTGTACCTGGCGAACACGATGCATATCAACAACTGGGACTTGATAGACCTTTCAGCACCGAAGATCATCGGGGAGTATCTTTGGAAGACGGGGTCAGAGACCCGCGTCCGGCGGGACATTTCGCTCTTGAAAAAAATCGCCCGATCCGAAAATTTATGGGAACGGCGCATTGCGGTGCTCGCAACATTTCAATATATAAAGTACAATAGTTTTGTTGAATCGCTTGAGATCGCAGAAATACTGGTTCATGACCGGCACGATCTCATCCATAAAGCCGTCGGCTGGATGCTTCGAGAGATCGGCAAGCGAGATCAGTCTGTTGAGGAAGAATTTCTGAAAAAACACGCGGGGAATATGCCGAGAACCATGTTAAGATACGCGATCGAAAGGTTTCCGGAAGAAAAGAGAAAAGAATTCCTCTGTTCATCAAGTAGAAAGTCCATCAAGTTATAAAGTCCGTCGTCATCGTTCGTCCTTTATAAACTTGATGAACTTGATAAACTTTTAACTGTCATGCGCTATCGTTTTTACACCACCTCAAAATCCGCATGGAAGGGGATGATCAATGCCATCGCCTCCGCCAAAAAAAGCATTTATTTGGAAATGTATATTTTTCAGAATGACACGGTAGGATACAATTTTTTTGCTGTTTTAGAGAAAAAAGCCCGCGAGGGAGTTCGAGTGGTTCTCATTTTGGACTCGTTCGGAAGTTTTGGCGTGGATTCGCGGGCGATCGACGGTCTCCGCAAGGCCGGCGGCGAAGTGCTTTTTTTCAGTTATTGGTTTCGTCGATTGCATCGAAAGACTCTCATTGTTGATGAAAGCGTTGTTTTTCTCGGCGGAGTGAATATCAGGGGAACGTATGCGCCATGGAAAGATCTGCAGGTACGGGTGACCGGAAGAAAGATTCTCTCCTCATCCTTGCGTTCTTTTGCACGCGTCTACAAAGAGTGCGGAGGAAAAAGTGAAGACATTCGAGCCCGTCTCGGTAAGAAGCCGATCTTGCGAAAAGCGCGGACGTGGTTTACTGAACATGGTATCGGAGGGAAGTGGCTTGAGATCAGAGAGCAGTATGAACAGCATATTGCTAAGGCGCAGCATTCTATCACTGTAGTTACCCCGTACTTTTTTCCGAGACGGTGGCTTTTGGCGCGCCTTCACGAGGCGATCCTGCGCGGAGTGCGGGTTGAGATCATCATACCCGAAAAGACCGATTACGGCATTGTGAACCACATGAATTATTTCCAGATCGCTTTTTTTGCCAAGCTCGGCGCGATCGCTTATCTGTCACACGAAATGAATCACGCTAAGGCGCTTTTAATAGATGATACTATCGGCATGGTTGGTTCCGGGAATCTCGACCCGATCTCTTTCGGCTGGAACGCGGAGGCGGGGGTGTTCTTTACGCGGTCTGCCATGATACGCGACCTACGAAAAATTCTCGAAGACTGGAAATCCGATGCGGACGTGTTTGTTCCGGAAATGTTCAAGCCGAAGTGGTACGATATTTTCCTCGATCTTTTACGGCGGATTTTTTAAGCTGCGATGAAAACGGAAATATTGACTTTGAAACAGCGATATGGTATGATTCAAACAGAAATAACTTAGTCAACAGCCAAAAGAGGTGAGCGTCATGTTAGACAAAACACAAGACCCATGCGCCGAATGCGAACATGCAATGGCAGCATGCATACTAACGCAGGGTGAATGCCATGATAAAAAAATAGCCATTCAGAAACAGGCGGAAGATCAACAACAGGCAGAAGAATTGATGCCTAAAACAGAGAACACCCTTGATTTACGCGGTCATGAGGTCATTACAGACTAATGATCTCACCGCAATAATGCGCCCCTATGCGGGCGCATTTTTTCTTGCATGTCCGACATGAAGGAGCCGAATTTTTCGCTGAACGGCCGTCTTGACACAGACACTCTTTTATGAAAGGGTATACATTAGAGGATACTGTAACAAGAAGAAAGGAAAAGATCTTTGAAATTTCATATTCCGAAGAAAGGAGGTAATTCACATGAGTGAAAATAATTTGCCGGATAAGCCAAAATATCCAAGATGGCTCATCTATGCGATGCTGCTTTTGGCATTGGTGCTCTGGCAGCATCCATGGTCGCTAAACGACCAAACCGACCCGGTAAATACCGGAACTCCAACCGAACAAGTTCAGAAAGCTAAAAATCCGGTTGATCCGGCCTACAGCGAGTTCTTGCAAGACGTGAAAGACGGAAAAATAGCCCAAGTCACGATCCTCTCGGACGGCAGCATGGGTTTGATCGTAGTACCGAAAGGTGCGGACGCAAAGCCCTATAAAACATACTACGGCGGTGATCCCGGGTTAATGAAAATATTGACCGACCAACCCGATCTGAAAGTCATAGTAAAAGCGCCGCCACCCCCTCCAAGTTTTATCGAGGGATTTTTCACTCCCGGCACATTAGTGATGATAGTTTTTGTCGGGATGATCGGCTACTTTTATTTCGGTAAAAAAGGCGGAATGGGCGGTGCTGGCGGTGCTCAGGAATTTGGAAAAGCGAAAGGGGCGATAGTTGACGATACTGACAAAATTAAGGAAACATTCGCTAGTGTTGCCGGATGTGATGATGCAAAGGAATCTATTTGGGAAATGACCGAATCACTTCTGGATCCAAGCTTGTTTACGGAAGCAGGCGGTGAAATACCGCATGGGATTTTGTTACTTGGACCTCCTGGTACCGGTAAAACCTTGATCGCTCGCGCCGTGGCCGGTGAAATAAATGCAAAGTTCAAGGAACTGAAAAAAAATGATAAGGAAGCAGCAAAAAAGATAACATTTTTCAGTATATCCGGCTCTAATTTTGTTGAAATGTTTGTCGGTGTCGGCGCGTCACGCGTTCGAGATCTGTTCAAACAAGCAAAAGAGAAAGCTCCTTGTATTATTTTTATTGATGAGTTTGACGCTGTTGGACGACAAAGAGGCGGAAACGTCGGCAATAATAATGATGAACGAGAGCAAACACTGAACCAGATACTTGTCGAAATGGATGGTTTTGATGGGTTGGAAGGCGTTATCGTTATGGCCGCGACCAACCGTCCGGATGTACTTGATAAAGGAGTGATGCGCCCAGGTCGTTTCGATAGACAGATCACATTGAATAATCCCGATATGCTTGGACGTGTAGAGGTTTTTAAAGTTCATACACGCAATAAAAAATTGGATTCCGATGTTGTGCTGTTGGACTTGGCAAGAGGAACCACTGGGATGTCTTGCGCTCATATTGCCAATATCTGTAATGAGGCCGCTCTCATCGCCGCTCGTGAAAAAAGAACGGTAGTCACCATGACTGACTTGGAAAAAGCGAAAGACAAAGTCTTGCTTGGTCCGGAAAATAAAACCATGGTAATGAACGATGAGGAGAAATGGCTTACTGCTGCGCATGAAGCGGGACATGCTATTGTCGGTCGGTTGTCAAAAAATCATCCTCCGGTATATAAAGTGAGCATTACCCCTCGCGGTGGTGCACTTGGTTTGACCTTTTTCTTGCCTGAACGCGATGAATATAGCGCAAGTAAGGAAAAATTGCATAGCCAGATACGATCATTGTATGGCGGTCGAGTTGCGGAAGTGATGCGTGTAGGAGAAGACGGAGTAACAACCGGTGCTTCCAATGACATAATGAGGGCGACGGACTTGGCGAAACGACTCGTTGTCGCTTGGGGTTTGTCCAAACTTGGCGTTCGTTCATTTGTAGAAGAGGGTAATGGACCGCAGTT
The DNA here is from genome assembly GCA_023229825.1 of Minisyncoccota bacterium. GTDB lineage: Bacteria > Patescibacteriota > Minisyncoccia > Phycocordibacterales > CAIJYI01 > CAIJYI01. The sequence goes on along the minus strand of JALNYN010000004.1, from coordinate 34,707 downwards.
CCTTGGCGGTAGTGGAACGTTCCAAAGCCAAACCTCTCAGGCTAAAGCAAAAGCTATTGATGACGAGATCGACTTTATTATCGATAAGATATATAAAGAAGCCGAAGAGATGCTTCATGCTCATGACGCAGAATTGACCGTCATGACCGAAGCTCTCCTGAAATGGGAAACTATCGGAGTTCCTCAAATTGATGCGGTCATGGAAGGTAAGACCATGGAATCTGGAGAGATTCCGGTACCTGTCGGGTTTGTGGAAAAACCTGCTGTGACGCCCGTTATTGAAAAAGACTTACACGAAGGGAAGCAAGAATAACGACCGCGCAAGCGTTTCGTGAAAATTATCTCCCTTCGGACTAAACCCCACCCGCTGCCAGAATTTCGGCAGCGGGTGATTTTTTATACCCCATATTTTTTCATTCTTTCTTTTTTATTGTTGCCTTTACTTTCCACAAATATTTTAGTCGTTCATATTTCGCATATGCGAAATATGAACGACTGTGATATAATAAAAAGATGAAGATGCAAAAAATACGAAATAGCAAAAAAGGAGATACAAAAAGACCGAAAACAAAAGCCATTTCTTTAACAAAAAAAGCAAAAGATTTTCTCAACTCCGAAACCATGCCGGCTCGTATCACTGTAATTGCTCTGGCTCTTGTCGCTCTCGCAGGAATAACGACTATTCTGGCGGTTGCTCCCGGGTTATCTCGCCTCGCAGGAGAATACAATAGGTCAAAAAGGTACAGTAAAAGACAGTTGTGGGAAGCATCACGAAATTTAAAAAAACGAGGTTATATAGAGGAGAAAACAGATTCTCAAGGAAAACCACGCGTTGTCCTGACAGAAAAAGGAAAAAAGTATTTTGAAAAAATTCTTTTTGAAGACTCATGCATCCCTGATCCGGAAAAATGGGACGGAAAATGGCGGTTCGTGCTTTTTGATATTCCTGTGAATCACACTCGCGCTCGCGATGCGCTTCGCTTTCGTCTCCGCGCGCTCGGTTTTTATCAATATCAAAAAAGTGTTTGGGTGTATCCGTATCCGTGCGAAAAAGAAGTTTTGTTTGTGGCGGATTATTTCGGAGTGGGGGACTTCGTTGAGATAATGGAAGTAACACACCTCACTAAAGACGCAGAGTTGCGAAAACATTTTAAGCTAGAACAAGTATAGCTTTTATGGGTTTGTCGTTCATATTTCTCATATGCGAAATGTGAACGACTAGATAGTTAAAAACAAAAGAGTATTAAACTTTTTTCTACCTTTTATAAAAAAAGTTCAACGATCAAAAACTTTTCATCTTTTTCTCCGCCGGTTTCTACTGTGCAATATCCCCGTTTTGCGGCGAGTTCTTGCGTTGCGGAAGAAACCGCGTAAATTTTTATGACAACTTTGCTGTGGCCATGCGATTTGGCATATGATTCGTTCATTTCAAATAAGTGATCGGCAATGCCCTTCCTTCGATGATCAGTGTGAACTCCAAGTATCCATATATACCACGCTCCGTCTTTTTCAAACGCGATGGAATCCGCGATAAGTTCGCTGTTTTCTTCGGCGACAAAAATCATGGAAGAAACGGAGGAAAGCCGAGCTTGGTATTCTTCAAGTGAATAAGGCTCTCTTGAATACATTCCAAAAAATATTTTTCGATTGAGCGCGACGATCTTCGGCAGGTCTTGCTTTGCCGTTCGTTTATATTCGATCATTCATTGAATCTATCATGAGCGTGTGTTGACTCAAAATGTTTGTGCGCGTATAAAGGTAAGGGAACAAATGTATTTTTTAGGAGAAAAAGATGATTGAAATAGTAAAAGAAGGACGACCTCTGAATGAAATAAACTGCGGTAAATGTGAATGTGTTTTTCATTTCGACGAGAAAGATGTACTTTATTATCCAAATCCTTGGTGGTTTTGTATATGCCTCACAAAGGTTGATTATTTTTATGTTAACTGTCCGAAATGCGGAAACGAACATCGTCATGTGGTGTCAGTGATAGATAGGGCGCAGTACGAACGTTTGTGTAAAAAATTCGACAAAAGTTCATAAGTGAACACCATGCACGCGAGTAAGTCTCGCGGTTTTTTCATTTTTTATGATACAATATTTTTATGACAATATTTCACGCCATAATTTTGGGTATCGTCGAAGGACTTACGGAGTTTTTACCTGTTTCTTCGACGGGGCATCTTATTTTGGCGGGGAAGTTTCTTGGGCTTCCGGGCGGAAATTTTGAAAAGAGTTTTGACATCATCATTCAGCTTGGCGCGATACTTTCCGTCGTGGTTTTGTATTGGCGCGTTTTTTTGCGCGATATTCCGGCGCTTAAAAAAATATGCGTCGCTTTTTTACCGACGGCGGTCATCGGGCTCGCACTATATAAATTCATTAAACAATTGATGGGGAGCGAATGGGTGATCGTATGGGCACTGTTCTTGGGCGGCGTAATCCTTATTGTTTTCGAACACCTTTACAAAAAGAAGCCAAAAATGGAACTTGTTGAGAATATTTCGCAAATTTCTTACAAAAATGCGTTTCTGATCGGATTATTCCAGGCTATTTCGGTGATCCCCGGCGTTTCGCGTTCCGGAGCGACGATCGTCGGAGGATTATCGCTCGGTATTAAACGCGAAACCATCGTCGAGTTTTCTTTTCTCCTTGCCGTTCCGACGATGTGCGCAGCGACCGGTCTTGATCTCGTTAAAAATTGGCGATCGTTTTCTGCGGACGATGCAGGAATTCTTGCGGCTGGTTTTGTTACCTCATTTATTGTCGCCCTTGTATGTATAAAACTCTTCCTCGGTTTCGTCAGAAAATACGATTTCACTTCTTTTGGCATTTACAGAATTGTTGTAGCAATAATAGCAGCATTCTTGCTCTGGTAAAACACAAAACGTTCCGGACGGGGTCGGAGACCCGCGTCCGGCGACGGTCGCCCCTGATACTGATACTTTCCCGATACTTCGTTCTAGTCTTGTTCGCGTATCGGCGCGTGAAGGACGATATCCACTATCGTATCAACGTCATCGGTCATGGTGTATAGCTTCAGATCTTCCTTGTTGATCGCATGGTGTTTTCCCAGAATTTCTTTTTCGATGAAACTATTGAGCTTTTTCCAATAACCGTCCCCGACGAGAATGATCGGAACGGGCTCTATTTTTTTGGTTTGTACAAGCGTGATAATTTCGAATAGCTCATCTAAAGTGCCGAATCCTCCGGGAAAGAATATGTATGCCTCGGCTGCGTACGCAAGCAGCACTTTTCTGACGAAGAAATACTTGAAAAGAGCTTTTTCCGTGAGATAAGGGTTTTCTTTTTGCTCGTGGGGGAGCACAATGTTGAGACCGAGCGAATATCCTTTTGATTCGTAGGCACCTCGATTGGCCGCTTCCATGATACCTCCGCCGCCTCCGGTTACGACTCCAATACCGAAAGAAGCCAGTTTTCCGGCAAGCAAGCGAGCCATTTGATAATGGTCGTTGTCTTCGGTGAATCGCGCAGATCCGAAAAAAGTCACGGTTCGTTCCATTCCGCTCAAAAATTCGAACCCCCGGGCGAATTCCTCTGAAATGTTCAATACCCGCGTATCGATAAGCTGCCTCAGTTCCTCTTTAGAAAGAGCTACGGGGACGGGAGCGTGGATTTCCCGCTCTATTTGTTCAATGAGTTCTTTTTGCATACCAACATTATACATTATTTCGTGCAAGACCGGCATATTGACTTTTTGCCCTGCAGGGAGTACTATACTTTTATAACGCCTGAGAGGGCGATTTTTAAAACGCCAAGAAAACAAAGCAACATATTATCATGCAAAATTTCATAAATTACCTTAAAGATACGAGAGCCGAAATGAAACACGTAAGCTGGCCGACCAAGGATCAGACCATCGCGTTTACCCTTTTGGTTATTGCCCTGTCTTTGTTCATTGCGGTGCTCCTCGGCGTTTTTGATGCCGGCTTCCGCAAAGCCATGGAATTTTTAATTTCAAGATAACAACTAAACGCTTTTAGCTGTCAGGTTTTAGGTTTTAGCTTCACGACGACGTCGTTAAAAAACTAACACCTAACACCTAACACCTAAAAGCTAAAACCTAAAAAAATGGCAAAACAAGAAATTGCCGGCGAGCGCAATTGGTATGCGATCCACACCTATGCGGGATATGAGAACGCCGTCGCGAGAAATTTAAAACAGCGCATCGAATCACTTGGCATGGAAGACAAGATCTTCAACGTGGTCGTGCCGATCGAAAAGAAGATCAAGGTGAAGGCGGGGAAGCGCGCGGAGATCGAAGAAAAGATCTATCCGGGGTATGTGCTCGTGGATATGATCGTCACGGACGATTCGTGGTATGTGGTGCGAAACACGCCTCGCGTTACGGGATTTGTCGGCGCCGGCGTGACCCCCGTACCTCTTGATAAGAAAGAGACTGACATGCTTTTTGGACGAATGGGCGCAGACACACCGAAACACAATATTGATCTTCTCAATGGCGAAGTGGTGGTCATAACCGACGGACCGTTCAAAGACCTGGAAGGACGCGTGGGCGAAGTTGATGAAGAACGCGGAAAGGTCAAAGTATTGGTATCGCTCTTCGGACGCGAAACCCCGGTTGAATTAGACTTCCTCCAGGTTCGGCGAATTTAGGACTTACAGGCTTGGCGACATGCTTGCCAAAATCTGCGATACTCGCTCACTGTATATTCATACCATTCGCTCCGTTTCTCGATTTTGGCGGCGCCTCTCATCCAAGCGCGTAAGTCCTAATAATAGAAACAGTAACTTGTCGGTCTGGCTTCTACTTTCCGGCAACTGTAAAAATTGTAAGCTTAACTTTAGCTTATAGCTTATAGCTTTTAGCTTATAGACGAATCGACGACGTTCGTATGTCTATAAGCTATAAGCTAACAGCTATAAGCTCAAAATAAAATGGCAAAAAAAGTAGTCAAAAAAATAAAATTGCAGATCGCGGGCGGAAAAGCGAATCCTTCGCCCCCAGTCGGTCCGGCTCTCGGACAAGCGGGAATCAATATCGGCGACTTTGTACAGAAATTTAACGCCGCAACTGCCGCGATGGGAGGAGATATCGTTCCGGTAGTCATCAGCGTCTACGAAGATCGAAGTTATGATTTCATTCTGAAAACCCCGCCCGCGTCCCGTCTCATTTTGAAGGCAGCCGGACTCGCAAAAGGTTCCAAGAAGAACGCAGTTTCCAAGGTTGGAAAGATCACCACAGCACAGGTCAAAGAGATCGCAGAGAAAAAGATGCCCGACCTGAACGCGAATGACATCGAGGCTGCATCAAAGATCATCGCAGGAACAGCGCGAAGCATGGGAATTGAGATCAAAGATTAAACAAAAAAATCCGCTTCGGCGGATTTTTGGTGTATAATGGCATCATGAAGAAAAAAGTTCCGCTAAAATCGACAAAACCCACATGGGACGAATACTTTCTTGCGCTTACGGAGGCGGTGGGTTCTCGTTCTTCCTGCGATCGCGGACGGACGGGGTGCGTCATTACTCGCGATAAACGGATCTTGGCGACGGGATATTCGGGCGCGCCGAAAGGGCTGCCGCATTGCGATGATGCCGGACACGAAATGCACACGGTGATACACGCGGACGGTACCCAGTCGGAACACTGCATTAGAACGACGCATGCGGAACAAAACGCCATCGCCGTCGCCGCCCGTTTCGGCATATCGCTCGATGGCGGAACGCTCTATTGTCACATGACCCCGTGCTACACCTGCGCAAAAACCATCATAAACGCCGGAATCAAAAATATCGTCGTATTAAAGGATTATCACGCAGGAAAAAGGTCAAAAGAAATTTTCAAGGAGGCGAAGATCCGGATGACCATTAAAACAAAAGAAGTGGAAATGTATATAGGGAATCAGAAAAGTAATAAGCAATAAGCAATAAGCAAAAAGCAATAAGCAAAAAGGGAAAAACGGACGGTCGCCCCTTGTTGCTTTTTGCTTATTGCTTTATTCTTCTTTTATGTTTACTCTCAAAATAAAAAAACTGAACTCAAACGCAAAACTTCCGACCTACGCTCATCCCGGCGATGTCGGCATGGACTTGTATTCGCTGGAAAGTTACGATCTGAAGGCGGGGGAACGCCATATTTTCGATCTTGGGTTCGCGCTTGAATTTCCGGTCGGTTATGGAGCGTTCGTAAAAGACAAAAGTTCTTTGCCGAAAAATGGCGGCATTCACGTTCTTGCCGGCGTATATGATGCGGGATATCGCGGGGAATACAATGTTCACCTTATAAATCTTGGCAAGAAAAAATATCGCATAGAAAAAGGCGATAAGGTCGCGCAGCTGGTCATTGTTCCCGTCGCGATCCCGAAAATAAAAGAAGTGAAAGAGCTCGGGAAAACTGCGAGAGGGGAAGGGAGATTTGGAAGTACGGGTAAGTAAAATTTTCAATTTACAATTTTTAATAAATTTCCAATTTTTCAATGTGAAAATTTTCAAACGGGACGTTCGCGAGCGGACGGTACGGGTTTGAAAATTTTGATTTGAAAATTGATTGAAAATAAAAGCAGTTTCACTCTTATATTTTCTGCGTTCATTCGGAAACAAAAGTTGCGACTTTTGTTTCACTCACTCACTTGAAAATTAAAAATTGTAAATTGAAAATTTTTTTTGGTTGTTTCTCTCCATTTTACGTGGTATAAAAGCGAAAGATAGTTATTTTTCAAAAGGAGAAGAAAATTGAGGCAATATCTCAAGCTTTTGCGGCACATTCAAAAAAAAGGCGTGCTGACGGAAAATCGAACCGGCACCAAGACCGTGAGCATGTTCGGACATCAGATGAGATTCGACCTTGCTCGGGGATTTCCTTTGGTAACTACCAAAAAGGTCCATTTGAAAAGCATTATTCACGAACTTTTGTGGTTTTTGAAAGGCGAAACCAATATAAAATACCTCACTGATAATGATGTGAACATTTGGAACGAATGGGCGACGGAAAGCGGCGATTTGGGTCCTGTTTATGGGTACCAATGGCGATCGTGGCCGACACCCGACGGAAAAACGATCGATCAGATCGCGTTTCTCATTGAGCAGATAAAAAATCGTCCGCATTCTCGGCGGCACATCGTGTGCGCATGGAATGTCGGCGACTTGCCCGACGAAAGTGTTTCTCCGCAAGAAAATGTAAAAAACGGAAAAATGGCGCTTGCGCCTTGCCACTGTTTTTTTCAATTTTACGTTGCGAACGGAAAATTATCATGCCAGCTCTATCAGCGTAGCTGCGATACCTTTCTCGGCGTGCCGTTCAATATTGGCTCGTACGCGCTTCTCACCATAATGGTGGCGCACGTCTGCGGTTTGGAGCTCGGAGAGTTTATTTGGACGGGAGGAGATGTACACCTGTATGTCAATCACATGGAGCAGGTGAAAACACAGCTCGCGCGCAATCCGCGAAAACTTCCAAAGCTCGCGATAGTTCGCAAAGTGGATTCGATCTTTGATTTTAAATACGAAGATTTCAAACTTACCGGATATAATCCGCACCCCCACATCAAAGCTCCCATCTCGGTGTAAGAACATGAAACAATTAATTTGCATTATCGTTGCGATGGACAAATGCCGCGTTATCGGATACAAAGGCAAAATGCCGTGGCTTTTGCCCGCCGATCTTGAATATTTCAGAAAGAAAACCCTCGGGCATCCGGTGATCATGGGACGAAAAACTCACGAATCCATCGGCAGAATTCTTCCCGGCAGAAAAAATATCGTTATCAGTTCGCAAAAAGGGTATCGGCCGATAGTAGGTGCGTTCCTTGCGAAAAATTTGAAAGAGGCGCTCGCTCTTGCCGGCCGCACAAGATGCTATATTATCGGCGGAGCGCGCGTGTATGAGGAAGCACTTCCTCTGGCGGACAGAATTTATCTAACCGCCGTGGATCACTGTTTTATGGGAGATACGGTTTTTCCGAAGATATATCCGAAGAAATGGAGAAAGATCCGGAGTAAAATGCATTATGCCGACCATGATAATCCTTACCAATTCGCGTGGAAAGTGTATGAGAGGGTGAAGAAATAAAGTTTGGCGAAAAGTACAAACGTTTCGGTGCGGGGTGCAACCCCGCACCGGCGACGACAGACGGATGCCGAAAGGTGTCCGTTTTTCTTTTTTTTGATAGTATAAAGATATGAAAAAAAACTTACTCATCGTTCTCGAAGGCGGCGATGGCTCCGGCAAAGCCACGCAGAGCAAACTGCTTTTGGAATATCTCAAGACCAAAGGCAAAGTTTCTTATTTTGATTTTCCTCAGTATGGAAAAACGGTTTTTGGTACGCTGACCGGCAGATGTCTCGCCGGCGATTTCGGCGATTTCTTGCATATGTCGCCGTACCTTTCTTCGCTCCCATACATACTTGATCGCGCTTGTGCGAAAGATGCCATCATTTCCGCTCTCAAAAAGGGTCATGTCGTCTGTAATCGCTACACGCCGAGTAATATCGGATTTCAGGCGGCGAAGCTCTCGGGGAAGGAAAGAGATGATGTAATAAAATTTTTAGAGCAGGGCGAATATGAAGAGATAGGGCTTCCGCGTCCTGATGTTGTGTTGTATCTCGATGTTCCGCGCGATGTCGCGTCAGCTCTCGTTTTTCAAAAAGAACAGCGCGAATATTTGGGGGAGAAAAAAGCCAAAGATCAGCATGAAAATGATTTGACATACCAAGAAAAAGTATCCGAAGTGTACCGCGCGCTCGCGAAAAAGCGAAAAGGGTGGCACGTCGTTTCCTGCGCTAAAAATGGGCATATTTTACTGCCGCAAACTATTCACAAAAAATTAATTTCTTTGGTGCAACACTACGCACCCTAAACGTATCTTTGGCAAGATTGCGCGCCTCTTTGACGTGTACCATAATCAAGAAGGAGGTTTCTATTCGAAGGAAACCACCGCTTTGGTTCATTGAAAAAATGAAGAGTTTTGATTCGAAAAAGAGGAGGACATGCATGAGTCTGCAAAATATGCCATTGGGCGATTTTTTCGGTTTCTTACTCGGTAAAAAACCTGAAGAAAAACAAAAAGGCGCTCCGGATTCTCAAGATGAGAAAACCGAAAAAGAAAAAAGTGATCTGCCGGGCGAAAAACCGACGACCACATTGAAGCGATAAGGAGGACGATATGTCTGAAGATCCAAAAAATCCTGTGACTGAACCGGAAAAAAAGGAAGAACAGCCTAAAAAACCGGCGAAGCAGCTGCAGGAAAAGAAATTGCCGGAAAAGGCAAAGAAACAGGAAAGTCCGAATGAGTACGGCCCTCTTGCCGGACCGTTCGCGGAAAGCTGCGATAACGTCATTGAAGATCTGGACGCCAAGGGTGCGAGAGAGATCAAATACACCAGTGCCTATGTAACATTTCGTTACGGCGCAGTCTGCCAAACCGATGCCAACGGCACGGTCGGCATGACTTTCACCACCAAAGAACATGACGCGAAAACAGGGAAAGAAATTAAACAAGCGTTTACCATCGGTACTCGTACGGAAGCGCATACGCTCGCAAGAGAGATCGCCTCCGCATCGCTCAAGGCGCGCACGATGCCGAAAAAATTCACGGTTAAAGCGAAAGTCGACCAACTGCTGCAACAGGTGATCCCTCTTGCGCAAAAAACGGCCGATGGAGTCCAAAAGAAGATCGACCGAGAAAACTTCAAGGTTTTCCCGCTCTACTTCGAAGACGCAAAAAAAGCCAGTGTTGATGTTGATTCACAGGCTAAGCCGGACCTTGAAATGGTTGCGAATTTGACCTCTCACGCGTATAGCGTGGTTGCTCAAGAATTGGGAGCGCAAGTGTCTGAGTTGAAAACGCTCTGCGCAAAATTCACTGATGGAATGGTGACTTCCGACTCAAGAGGAACAGAGATCGATGCTCTGATCCCCCGCATGCGGCTCGTTATTCAGGTGAAAACCATTAACGGATCGGAAGCATTCGGCGCGATCGGCGGATCATCCGGCACATTCCTTGAAATACTTTCTCGGGGCGTTCCTGAAAAAGAAGATGTGGCTCCGGAAGATCTTGCGAAAAATCCTTTGATCACCAGCAAAGATCCGTTTGATATTGTGACCCGCCTCGCGAAAAGAGTGGCGAAAGAAGCCCTCAATCTCGATCGGGCAGAAGGTTCAAGCATATTGGGCAAAGAAGGATATGTTATTCTTTCCGCTCAGGCTGCTGCGGTCTTCGCTCACGAAGTCATCGGCCATCCGCAAGAAGGCGATATTCTTATTGAAAACAAGAATAACGCTAATGCGAAGGTAAAACTGATGGGTACCATGGGGGCTCGCGTCTCCGACCACCCTCATTTCAACGTGTTTGAAACGGCTGAACCGAATTTTGATGTCGGCAAACGCAAAGTCAAATATTCATGGGGCGCAATGCCTATGTTTGATGAATACGGCGTTGAATGCAAAAAAGTTTCGCTCATTGAAGCCGGACAAAAAGTCGGCGCTTTGAACAATCACTACACACTCGAAGAAGTCGCGAGCAGTATTGATGCGAAACTCGGCGAAAGAATGCGGAAAGACGGTTTATCCGGACGTTCGCGTTCTGAATCGTTCGATAAGATCCCACAAGTTCGTATGACGACTACGGTTATCGTACCGGACGAAGACGGACCGAACAGCGTTCAAAGAATGGCTGCGCTCATCCCGAAAAATGTCAAAGGCGTTTACATAAAATCCATCAACGGTGGATGGGTAAACACTGAAAATGGCGATTTCATGCTTGACGGCATGCTTTGCTTCTTGATCGAAAACGGAATGATCACCGAAAAACCGCTGAAAGGCATCAAGGTTCAGGATAACATTACGCGTTTCCAAGAAAAGATCGTTGCGATCGGCTCCTCTGAAACCGCAAAATATCCGTTTACCGGTTATTGCGGAAAAGGTCTTGATGGCAAAGGCAACCAATGGGTTCCTGTTGAAGCGTTCGCTCCTGCGATACTGCTTCAAAAGATCGTGTTTGCCGGAGGCAGCATTACCGCATGGCCTCGTATCGTTGCGTCTTACACCAACGAGCACAAGAAAGTGCTTCGCGGTCAAAAGACTGCGGAACAGGTCTTTATTCCTGAAATAGGAGAATTCCTGGAACCGGGCGCAAGTCAAGCCGGCGTATGCCTGGTTACCTCGTGCTTCTCGGTCGAAGGTGAATGGGACTATGTACTCGGAAAAGGAGTAGATACCTCAACTCATAAGGTCTCCAAGAAAGATGAGAATAAGCTCATTAAGAGAGGTGATACTTATGATAGCTAATACTCCTCACGACCACTTCGCGAGCGTCGAGGTTCTCGAAGAACTTGCGAAAGAAGAACTCGGACGGTTTAAAAGATCGATCGCGAAAGCGTCCCACGCCTATTTTGATGAACAATCAAAAGGGCTGGAACCGAAAGAAGCGAAAGATCTTTGGAACAAGATCACGCGAGCGGTACAGGTGATCACTTACGGCGTTGATGACGCCTATGACACTGCCTTTACGCTGCTCAAAGATCCGGACCATGAAAGGAAAGCGTGGGATACCTATTTGACCGGCGCTCGAACCTTGACCCGTACCACACCATTCGGCTATGCCTTTGGTTTGGTCGCGAAAACGCTCAAGCTCGAAGAAACGGTCAATATGGTTTCCTCGCTTATCGCCAGAAGCACGGAGGTGCAAGGTGATATTCACGTCGTCGCCAGAAAAGCGAAAGAGTTTGTTGACCATTATGAATGGGCAAAACAACAAGCAAAAAGCTTCGGCAGCGAAGACGAGGGATTGATCCGGAAATACGCGAGTTTGAAAACATGGGAAAGAAAAGAAGAATTCGTTCAATTTTCTTCCGTGGCCGAGAAAGCTACCGCCGGAGGCATAGAGGTTTTCATCGAAGGGCCGGTAAAGCTCTACCTGATGATCTCTTCCGGACAGCTTATGCTCGTTATTCAAGGGCTGGTAAGAAGCTCGGCGTTCGATTTTGAGAACGCCGGCACGAAAGGTTTGGACGACAGTCTTACCATTCTGCAAAATGCTCAAAAAGCCGTTGAAACTTCACTTCTCTTTAAGATCATGCGCGAATTATTCGCGACCGGTTTGAGAGAATATCACGCTTCATGGGAAGAAGAACATCTCGAATTTCGTCAACCGCCGCTCGATGAAGATCGCGCACAAAGATTCGTAGAATGTTTTGAAAATGGATCGCTCTTCGTAAAATAACAACCAACAAATAATAATTGACGGGAGAATTCCCGCACACACCCCGAAGGATCGGGGTGTTTTTTTGCGTATTTTTTCTCGTCGTGTATTATTAAAGAATGATAAAAGAAACGATACGAAAGGAAATAATGAAAATTTTGGGCGCTGACGCGCGAGATTTTGTGGTGGAAAAACCAATAGGTTTCGGGGATTATGCGACGAATGTCGCGATGATGAACGCAAGAGATCGCGGGCAGAATCCGAAAGAATTGGCGGAATTTTTGGTTTCAGAATTGGGAAGATCGGAGATCAACTTTGCCGTGGAGAAAATGGAAATTGCCGGACCGGGATTCATTAATTTTTATTTGAAAGACGAAACGGTGCGCGGACACATAGGCGAGATTTTGGAGAAGGGAACGGAGTACGGCAAGAATTCGAGCGAAGCGGAAAAAAAAGTGATCATTGAATATACCGATCCGAATCCGTTCAAGGAATTTCATGTGGGACACTTAATGACCAACACGCTCGGCGAGGCGATCTCGCGCATTATTTCCGCAAGCGGCGCCGAAGTAAAGCGCGCGTGTTATCAGGGCGATGTCGGCATGCACGTGGCGAAGGCAATATACGGATTACGGATGACGATGACCGATAACACGACGATAACGGCAGCCGACTTGGGAAAGGCGTATTCTGTGGGGGCGCAGGCGTATGATGAACACAAAACTGAAATTCAGGAGATCAATAAGAAAATTTATGACCGGAGCGATCCGGAAATAAATAAGATCTACGACGAAGGAAAAAAGATCAGTTTGGAATATTTCGAGCATATTTACAAAAAACTTGGAACGCATTTCGACTATTATTTCTTCGAGAGCGAAACAGGGGTACTTGGCAAGCAGATCGTTGAGGAAAATCTTGGAAAAGTTTTTCAAAAAAGCGACGGTGCCGTTATTTTTCCCGGAGAAGAACACGGTTTGCATACGCGCGTATTTCTCAATTCCGAAGGTCTGCCGACGTATGAAGCGAAAGAACTGGGACTGGCGAAAATAAAAAATGAGGCGTATCAGTACGACGAATCGATCATCGTCACCGCGAACGAAGTAAATGATTATTTCCAAGTCCTCCTTCGCGCGATGTCGCTTGTTTTTCCCGATCTTGAAAAAAGGACCAAGCATATTTCACACGGCATGTTGCGCCTGCCGACAGGGAAGATGTCTTCACGGACTGGCGATGTCATCACCGCCGAATCCCTCATTTCCGCGCTTTCCGCTATGGTGATGAACAAGATAGCCGATCGAGAGATCGAACACAAAGGAAAAGTTGCGGAAGAGATCGCCATCGCGGGAATAAAATACTCGATCCTGAAACAATCTCCCGGAAAAGATATTATTTTTGATTTTGAAAAAGCCTTATCGTTCGAAGGCGATTCCGGCGCGTATCTTCAATACGCCTACGTAAGAACCCAGTCGATCCTGCGAAAAGCGGAAATTTCCCCTAGGGCGGTCCTCGGGGAATCCCCGAGGACCGCCCTAGGGGAACCGGTATCGGCATTGGAAAAAGCTCTTTTTGAAGGATTGCCGAATGCTGTCGTTCTCGCCAGAAAAGAACTCTCCCCGAACTACATCACCACCTACCTCACCGAAGTCTGTCGCGAGTTCAACGCCTACTACGAACAAAATCAAATTTTAGGAAACGAACACACTGAATATCGCCTCGCGCTCGTCGAAGCCGTCGGGATCGTTCTCAAAAATGGTCTGACGCTTCTCGGAATACCAACGCCGGAAAAAATGTAGACGCAAAACTTCGTTTGTGATATAAACGCATTGATGTACTTGCCAGGTCGCGAGTGCGCGATTCGCGTGTTTTTTCAGTCGAGAAAACATGCAAAAAAGGAGAAAGAAATGAGTATTGGCACCTTAACATTTTGTCAAAATAACATTCCCGAAATTGGGGAAACCGTTTATATTGTTGTCGAAGGAAAAAGTTTTCCGACCGGCTGTTGGAAGGGTGTTTTGACTTATGTCGGCGATGTCGGCAAATCGCGCATCGTTTCAAAGATTGTTGAATATCATGCGGCTTGTACTGCTGAGATTACCGATCCTCAGTATCCCAATTGCGAGCCCGATGGTCATTATAGTGTATTTCCGTCTTCTCCGGGGACCGATATGATCATTAATAAACTTAACGAACAAAAAGCGGAAGTGAAGGAGCTAAAGAAGCGATTAGAAGAAAACGAACAAACAGCGCGGGATGTGTTTAAGGGGCTATTTAAACTTGCGGGTGTTCATATATTAGATGTAACTCGTCAATCAAGCGGCTTGGGTGCAATATATGCGCCATCCGTAAAAAAATAACAGCAAATACACCGCCGCGAGCTATCGCGGCGGTTCTTTTTTGCTGTGGTCATGATGTCGTCATAGTCATCAGTCATTGTCGCGGCTTGTCCGTCAATATTTCCATAAAGCTCTCTTCGTGTTACTATTCGATATTATGAACGAAGAAACACCTAAAAGATCAAAAGTTTCCGAACGCGAGGAAAAAACCCTTGCTTTTTGGAACGAAAACCATATTTTTGAGAAATCGCTTGAACAAACACAGGGAAATGAACCGTTCGTGTTTTATGACGGACCTCCTTTTGCTACGGGGTTGCCACATTACGGACATCTTTTGCAGAGCGTTCTTAAAGACGCTGTTCCTCGTTATGCCACCATGAAAGGGCAGTATGTTCGCCGAATTTGGGGCTGGGATTGTCATGGACTGCCGATCGAAAATCTGGTTGAGAAAGAGCTCGGGCTGGAACACAAAAAAGATATTGAAACGTACGGAGTTGAAAAATTCAACGAAGCCGCAAAAGCGAGCGTGCTTCGCTATGATGCCGATTGGAAAAAGATCATTCCTCGCATGGGACGATGGATCGACATGGAGAAAAGCTACAAGACGATGGACTGGAAATACACCGAATCCATCTGGTGGGCTTTTAAAACGCTGTACGACAGAGGACTGATCTATGAAGGATACAAGCCGATGCATATTTGTCCGCGGTGTGAAACGACCCTTGCCGCGAGCGAGGTCACGCTCAATTATCAGAATGTGAAAGATATTTCGGTTACCGCAAAATTCGAACTGGTCGACGAGCCGGGAACTTTTGTTCTGGCATGGACGACGACGCCATGGACTCTGCCGGGAAATGTTGCGCTGGCTGTCGGTGAAGGGATCGCGTATGTAAAAGTCAAAAGTCAAAAGTCGAAAGTCGAAAGTTCGACGGACGATGTCTTCTATATTGTCGGAAAGGAGCGCGTCGCTGATGTTTTTAAAGATGAAGCGTATGAAATGATCGAAGAACTCACGGGCAAAGATCTGATCGGCAAATCGTACAAACCGCTTTTCGATTATTTTCATTCCGACAAAAAAATTCCGCACTGGAAAAACGGCTGGAAGATCTATCATGGCGATTTCGTGACGACCGAAACGGGAACCGGCGTCGTTCACATCGCGCCCGCGTTCGGCGAAGACGACATGATCCTCGGCAAAGAAAGGAATCTGCCATTCATTCAGCATGTCAAAATGGACGGAACGTTCGTGCCGGAGGTCACTGATTTCGCAGGTATGCCGGTGAAGAAAAAAGGCGACACTCAATCGGCTGACATTGAAGTTTTGAAATATCTCGCCGCACAAAATACCTTGTTTTCAAAGGAAAAGATCGAGCACTCGTATCCTTTGTGCTGGCGTTGCGATACGCCGCTTCTGAATTACGCCGCCGCTTCATGGTTTGTAAAAGTTACCGCCATACGCGATGAAATGGTGGAAGCGAATAAAAATGTTACCTGGGTTCCCGAAGCGATGGGGCAGGGCAGATTCGGCAAGTGGCTCCTCGGTGCGCGCGATTGGGCGATCTCAAGATCTCGCTATTGGGGCGCACCAATTCCCGTTTGGAAATGCGACGCCTGCAAAAAACTGAAAGTGGTGGGTTCTGTAGAATGCCTGAAGGCGCACAAAAAGCCGAAAAATTCTTACAAGGTCATGCGCCACGGCGAAGCAGAAAGCAATGCGACCAATACGGTGAGTTCCCGCGTTGAAAACCCTACGCATCTTACCGAAAAAGGAAAAAAGCAAGTGGAAGAAACGGCGGAGGAAATAAAAAATGAAAAATTCGATCTTGTTTTTGCCTCCGACTTCCTTCGCACGAAAGAAACGCTTGCCATAGTGGCGGAAAAACTAGGCATCTCCGATGATAAGATCATATTCGATCCGCGTCTGCGCGAGATCAACGCCGGGAATTTCAACGGCAAGAATGTCAATGAATACCATTCGTATTTTTCTTCTTTCACGGAACGTTTTTCAAAGCGCCCGGAAGGAGGGGAGAACATCCACGATGTCAGGATGCGTGCGATGGAATTCCTTTTTGAAACGGATTCAAAATACACAGGAAAGAATATTCTCATTGTCACCCATGAGTACGTGCTCTGGATGCTCGATACGACGTCGCGCGGGCTCACCGACGAGGAAGCACATGAGCTTCGCACGAACACGCCCGACTACGCGAAGACCGCCGGTGTCATGGATATTTCTTTCGTTCCATATCCGCACGGCGACGATTACGAGTTCAATCTTCATCGTCCCTATATTGATGAGGTTTCTTTTGCCTGCGACTGTGCTTCCGGAGGGCAGATGAAACGCGTTCCAGAAGTGTTCGACTGCTGGTTTGAATCCGGTTCTATGCCATACGCGCAGTTTCACTATCCGTTCGAGAACGAAGATGAGTTTCATAAAAACTTTCCCGCAAATTTTATCGCCGAGGCGGTGGATCAGACGCGCGGCTGGTTTTATAACATGCTCGTGCTTTCCGTCGGACTTTTTGGAAGATCGTCATTCAAAAATGTCATCACCACCGGTCTGATTCTTGCGGAAGACGGCCAAAAAATGAGCAAACGCCTCAAGAATTACCCCGATCCGATGATGGTTGCCGAAAAATACGGCGCCGATGCGCTTCGGTATTACCTGCTTTCTTCTCCCGCCGTTCACGGGGAGGACCTCAATTTCTCCGAAAAAGGAGTGGACGAAATTTTCAAAAAAGTCATTGTTCGTCTCGAAAATGTTCTGGCTTTTTATGAGTTGTATCAAACGGCCGATGAGGAAGGGGAATCGTTTCCGAAAAGCTCTCATATACTCGATGAATGGATATTCGCGCGGCTCGGACAAGTTCGCGTTGAGGTGGAGAACGCGATGGAGAAGAATGAGCTTGAAAAAGCGGCGCGTCCGATCTCTATTTTTATCGACGACCTCTCGACGTGGTACCTCCAAAATTCGCGCGAGCGCATTAAAGGAAAGGATGGAAAAGATACCGAGCAAAAAAGCGCTTTGGGAACCATGAGATTCGTACTCCGAGAATTTTCAAAGATCATCGCCCCGTTCATGCCGTTCGTTGCCGAAGAAACGTACCAGAAAACCCATTCGGCTCGCTCAGGGCAGGCCATGGGAAAGGAAAGCGTACACCTTGAAAGCTGGCCGACCATCGAGACACTGGAGAACGATCCGATCATCGAACTCATGGAAAAAACACGAAACATCGTTTCTCTCGGTCTTGAAGCGCGTGCGAAAGGAGGTTTGAAGGTTCGCCAGCCACTCAAAAAAATAACACTTCCGCTCTCTGAAAAAACCTCGTTCCTCGTTCCTGTCGGAAAAGAATTTCTCGCGCTCATTATGGAACGCGTGAATGTGAAAGATGTCGCCTTCGCCGATATTCCCTCCTTCGCCGAGGCTTCGCAGGGCAGGCCCGAAAAAGTAGCGCTCGACACGGAAATTACTCCTGCTCTGCTTGAAGAAGGAATGTTCCGTGAGTTTACGAGAAATGTTCAAGAACTTCGAAAAAAAGAAAATCTTAATCCCGGCGACCAAACCCATACGCTCGTCGTCGAGACCGATGAGAAGGGGACGGCTTTCGTAAAAAAATTCGAAAAAGAGATCAAAAAAGCCACGCTTTTCGGGACTATTGAATTCGCGGAGGGGATTGAAGGCGCGTTCTCAAAGATCGAAAACCTGGAGTTTTCACTTGCGGTGAAGAAATAATACGATAAACGTGGATTCCGGCTCGCGGGCCGGAATGACGAAATGTAGTAGTATTATTTTGAACCGGTTTCCACCTAACGTCATTCCGGCCCGCGAGCCGGAATCCACGGTATATAGTCAAACTTACGTCGATTTAATATAAAAAAAGCCCTCCATAAAGGAGGGCTTTGTGCGTCTTGCGAGGTTATTTATCCATTTGTTCTTGGAATTGCTCGCTGGATGTTTGCGATCGTTCTTGTCTTTTTTGTTGTTTTACTTTTCTCTTTTCTATCAGAGAAAGAACGGGTTCTTTGCCTTTCGATCGGCCTTTTTTGTCTCTACCTTTCGACATACTATTTACCTCTTTTGGTTTGTTTCGAAATCGACTCTTGTCGTACGAGTCTGAAACCATCCTACACTACTTGAAGAATAATGTCAAGTAATTAAAAAACGTCCCGGTTTTATTCGGGACGTTTATTCTTCGACGGCTTCTTTTATAGCCCTTTTTATCCACGGAATGCATATTCCGCACTGGCTTCCGGCTTGGCACGTTTTTTTTACGTGCGATACCCTGGCGCAGGAATTTTCCTTTATGCAAACATTCAGTTTCTCTTCCGTGATCGCTTTGCAAATGCAAATGTACATCTTCATCTCCGGTTCATCTGTTCTTATTTCATGCTAGCACAAGAAGGAAACTTTGTCATTTTTCGATTATGTGGTATTGTTTCCCTATGAAAAAAAGCACTTCCTGGGAGCATGTGGGCGACTGGTACGATGATCTGTTGCGGGACGAAGACACGTATCAAAATAAGGTTATATTGCCGAACGTCGTCCGTCTTGCTGCCCTTAAGAACGGCATGAAAGTTCTTGATCTTGCTTGTGGACAAGGTTTTTTTTCGCGGGCGTTTGCGGATGCGGGAGCTGCGGTCGTCGGGACGGACATCTCAGCGAAACTGATCGCCATCGCAAAGAAGAATGTTTCGAACGCAAAATTTTTCGTCTCGCCGGCGCACAGACTCGAAATGATCCAGGAACATTCCTTGGACGCAGCTACCATAATTCTCGCCGCACAGAACATTGAAAATATTTCGGAGGTCTTCAAAGAGATCCAAAAAAAATTAAAACCGGGAGGGAAATTGTTGCTCGTCTTGAATCACCCCGCTTTCCGCAATCCGGGCGCGAGCTCTTGGGGGTTTGACGAGCAAGCCAAAAAACAATATCGCCGCATCGATGCTTACATGACCGAATCAAAAAGAGAGATCGATATGCATCCCGGATCGCAGAAAAAAATAACCACGGTGTCTTTTCATCGTCCGCTTCAGGTGTATTTCAAAACTCTCGCGAACGCCGGTTTTCAGATCTCGCGCCTCGAAGAATGGGTGTCGCACCGGGAAAGCGAAAAAGGTCCGAGAAAAGAGGAGGAGGATAGGACGAGAAGGGAGTTCCCGCTGTTTTTGTGTATTGAAGCAAAAAGCATAACAGAACGATAGAACAATACGACGACGAGTATCGGGAATTAGTATCAGTATCAGGGACGAAAAGTAACAAAAAAGAAAAGCACCGACGGTGTTTTTCTTTTTACTTCGTTATTCCTGATACTGATACTAATTCCTGATACTCTTCTCGTCCGGCGTCGGTTTGTGAAAAATGAGCGCGTAGTGATAATTTCCGGCGGGAAATCTTCGGTCGTAGACGAAACCGATTTTTTTGCCAAGCTCCAGCGCTTCCTGCTCCGAGAAAACATGTTCCGGCTGCGGTCCTGTTCCTCCGAATGAAGCGATCCAATCAATTACTAAAAGCCGTCCTCCGTAGGAAAGAATTCGGTCGGCCTCTTTAAAAACTCCGGCTTTATCATTCGCAGAAAAGAGCGTGTCGGGAACGATAACCGCATCGGTCGAAAGAGGAGTTATTCCCGTGCCGCCCATTCGTTCCACATCGCCCCCAACCACCCTCACGTTCATGTGGTGCCGATCCGATGCTTCTTTTTTCAGCTTCTCAACCATTTGACCTCGTGAATCAATGCCGTAAATGGTACCCGTGCCGTTCATAGCACGCGCCGCCGCCAGGGTGTGTCCGCCCGAACCCGATCCAAAAATCGCGATCTTTTGCTCCGGTTTTACGCCAAACTCACGAATATTGTCATCTGGGTTGCTAAATTGCATATAAACAGTATATCACAACGATGAAATATTGAGGAACATTTTGTTTAGAGGTTTAACCTCCAAAAAAAAATGAGAGATATGTGCTGTAATTTTATTGTTACTCGTTGATATTTTTGGTATTCTTGTCAGTAGAGAATAAGAAAACCCACCATACGGTGGGCTCTCTGGTGCCAAATGGCAATGTAATTATATTAGGGAAAATCCAACAGAAAAGTCAAGGTGGAACAGCCATTTGTTACCTAAGTATATATTTAACCTAAAAGAGCCAAGTACATAAAATAATAAAATTATGAAAGAAAAAGAAATTGAATCGCTACTTTATTCTTACGACGAATGGAAAAGCATAGCGAAAAAATGGCCCTATTGTTTTGAGATCGAGAAAAACGAGCAGTTGCTTTATTATTTCGGAGCCAATCATTCTCATGACCCGAATAATGAACAATTTCCTGTTTTGAGGGAATTTTGGGGAAAATTTATGGATAAAACGGGAGGGAAAAATTCGGTTGTTTTTGTTGAGGGTGGGTTGCGGAAAGTTTTAAAAGATGAAGAAATGACAATAAAACGCAACGGGGAAGGCGGATTGATTACTTGGCTGGCAAAGGATATTGAGGCTCATATATATTGCCCCGAACCAACTCGAACGGAAGAAACAGAAGCATTATTGAAAAAATTTTCAAAAGACGAAATTGAATATTATTATTATATGCGAGGTCTCCATTCGGGAAGTCGTTTAAATCCGAAACCGAATTTTGAAGAATATGCGAATAAATGCTTAACAAGAGACAAAACAGAAAGCAAATGGGAAGATTTCGATTTTTCTATTGAAAATATGAAAAGAATTCACAAAAACCTTTTTGGCGTCGATTTTGACGAAAATGAAGACAGATTTTCTTACATAAACCCAACAACTGAAAATTCTGTTATAAATAAAGTTGCGCGAGCTTGTTCTACATATCGAAATGTCCATATCGTATCGGAAATTCTTAAATTTTGGCAAGAAGGAAAAAATATTTTTGTTGTGTTCGGCGGAGCACATGCTGTTCTGCAAGAGCCGGCACTGCGAAAATTGCTTTGAAAAAAGAAATATGTGGAAATTCCAAACGTTCCGGACGGGGTCAGAGACTCGCGTCCGGCGGAGAAATCCTTAAATCCTTAAATCTGTTAATCATAAATCCCTTCGTGTCTTATCATCTCTACAACACCACCGGTTTTGTGCTCCGCTCCGCCGATCTTGGCGAGGCGAATAAGCTGCTGTTTATTTTTACCGAAAATCTCGGCCTTGTCGGCGCGCATGCCCAGTCGGCGCGCAAAGTTTCTTCGAAGTTGAGGTACGGATTGCGTGAGTACTCTTTTTCCAGGCTCTCTCTGATCCGCGGAAAAACTTCGTGGCGTCTTACGGATGCGGAAGAAATTATTTCTTTTTCTCCGACAAAGGAAACGCAAAAAATAAAAGTTTTTGCCGGCATTCTTTCTCTGGTCGGACGTTTCGTGCACGGCGAGGAGGAGAATTCTGCCCTTTTTCATGAACTGAAAGACGCTGCCGCTTTTTTGAAAGATGCGAAATTTACCAATGATGAACTGCACCGTTTTGAAACGCTTGCCGTACTCAAGATATTGTCGGCGCTCGGATACATCGGCGAAAATAAAGATCTGAAGTTTTACATACGAACTCCCTTCAACGCGAGCATGCTTGAACAATTCACTCCCCACCGGAGGTCGGCGCTTAAAGAGATCAACCGGGCGCTTGAAGAATCGCATCTTTAGCACCGATGAAAATGGAAAATAGAGAATAGAAAATAGAATACGAATGAAAAATTGTCGTCGTTTTTATTCTATTCTCAATTCTCCATTCTCTATTCTCTTCTCGTTTGCTATAATACTGGTATGGAAAACAACGATCCATTTCGAAAGATCGATGGTCAAGAGGATGATAAATCTCACTTGATCGAAAATCTTGAAAAAAAACTGTATTCGCGGCAGGACGAAATACAGCACCGAGATCGCACCGTGTTGCGGCCAAAAAAGATCAATGCGGAAGGCAGGGAAGTGTGGGAGGAGGGCGGTTCTCTCAGATATCAAAAAACAAATGAAAAAGAATCGAGTTCGCCCTTCGTGAAGTTTTTTCTCTTTTCTCTGATATTCTTTATTATCGCGGTCGGTATCGCGGCGTTTTCGTTTTTCAGCAAACGGATAGTTGTTTCGCCGAATAATGTTAATGTTTCGGTGTTTGGTCCGGTTTCAGCAAAAGGAGGCGAGGAAATAGCCATTCAGGTCCAGATCGAGAACAAAAATACCGTTCCTTTGAATTCCGTACAAATCACAGCTAATTTCCCCGACGGATCGCGTTATATCAGCAATCCGGGAGAAGAACTTCCTCGTACCATCAAAAAAATCGGCACGGTAGACGCCGGAGAAGAGCGCACGGAAACCATAAAAGCGCTGATCTTCGGAGGGCAAAACGAAAGGAAAGAAATAAATTTCGAAGTTCGTTTCAGTATCGAAGGTTCCGGCGCCCAGTATACGAAGAATAAAAAATTCATGGTGGGCCTCACGGCCGCGCCTCTTTCGTTCACAACGTCGCTTCTTCGCGAGATAACGCCGAAACAGGAGTTTACGCTCGGAGTTGATATAAAATCAAATTCGCCGACCCCCATAAAAGATCCGCTCTTTAAGATCGATTATCCTCAAGGATTTATTTTTAAAGGCGCGGTTCCGGCACCCGTAAAAGGCGACAGTCTTTGGTCTCTCGGCGACATGAATTTCGGCGACACGCGGCATCTTGAGGTACGCGGCTCGCTTCTTGGCGAAAGCGAACAGCAAAAGATCTTCCGTCTCACGACCGGCGCGGGCACAGAAAAAGATTTTCTTGTCATGAAAGATATATTCGCTACGGCGCAAACGGGAATAACAATAAAAAAATCGTTCTTATCGATGGACATCTTTGTAAACGGGGTTAATTCGGAAAGTCCGGTACTCAATGAATGGAGGCCCGCCGATATCGGTATTCACTGGACGAATAGCCTGCCCGATAAGGTCAATGACGGAGAAATAAGCGTTTCCGTCACAGGAGATGTGATAGACAAAAAAACGGTTTTCGCGGATTCGGAAGGTTTTTACGATTCGATCAGCGATGTCATCACATGGGATAAACGAGCGATCAAAGACCTGGCCTCGCTTGCTCCGGGGAAGGTGGGAACAGTTTCGTTCCGGTTCTCTCTTCTGCCATATTCCGCAAAAAATGCTTTCAAAAATCCGACGATCTCGGTGTCGACCAGCGTTAAAGGCAAGCGCGTCGACGAGAACAATGTGCCGGAAGATGTGAAATTCTCGGCCGCAAAAACTATAAAACTGAGTACGTTGGCTAAATTGGTATCCTACGGCACGTATTACGGCGATCCGATCCCGAATACGGGACCGATCCCCCCGCGAGTCGGACAGGAAACGACGTACACGATCACATGGAAAGCATTAAATACGGTCAACGATTTAAAAAATGCAGAAGTTTCTGCGGCTATTCCTTTATCGGTGAGATGGACAGGCAAAGTCTTTCCGACCGGCTCTCCGATCTCCTATGATCAAACCAGCAAAAAAGTCACATGGAAGATCGGTAAAATAAAATCCGGCGTGGGCTATTTGGAAGAGCCCGCGCAAGTCTCGTTCCAGGTCGTACTTTTGCCAGGGCTTTCACAATTGTACAAATCTCCGACGCTCTTATCCGCCGCCACCTTTACCGCCACCGATGATTTTACTGGAGCGGCGCTTACCTCCGTTGCCGAGGCGGTATCGACCACGATCAGCAGTACGGATCCAAGAATAACCCTGACGGATACGCAAGTGGCGGAATAACCGAAGTATAAGAATGGCTAGTGGAAGGTACGACAGGTTGTCGCCGAATAGGTTTTTCTAACTCTCGTCCGGAAAGTTTTCATACATAAAAATACGTTTTTTAAGAAAGCGTATTTTTTATGAATCATGAACCTGAATCTTATACTATCTCTAATTAACCCAATCACTTTTGTCGTCATTCCGGCCCGCGAGCCGGAATCCACGTCTATCGTTACTCCCCGTGGATCCCGTGTCGCGGCACGGGATGACGGATGGGAAGTGGTTAGTTAGAGAGGCTATTAAATCTTAAATCGCTCCCAGTAATCTTTAATATTTTTCGCAAATATGGTATTATGCAGACAATGAAAGACCAAAAAGGGGACATAATTATAAACGTGAGCGTCAGCACTATCATTAAAACGATACTGGTGCTTATTTTTTTCTACGTGGCATATCTGCTGTCCGATCTCATACTGGTCATTCTCACTTCCATCGTCGTCGCGTCAAGCGTTGAGCCGGCCGCCAAATGGTTTATTCGTCACAAAATACCGCGCATTCCCGCCGTGCTTTTAGTGTACGTTCTGTTTGTCGGACTTTTTGCCGGAATGTTCTATTTCTTCCTGCCGCCGCTTCTTGACGACTTTTCACAATTTTTCGCATCACTGCCTCAGTATCTGAATTTTCTCGATCAGTGGAATCCCTGGCCGAAAGTGCTCGATTACAAAGCCATTCTCCAGAATATGGTCGGCGCATTTTCTCCCGGATCAGGGGCTGATGTCAGCAACATAACGCACGCGCTCGCTGATGTCTTCCGGAGCTTCTTCAATTTCATGCTGGTGCTCGTCCTTTCTTTTTATTTTGCCGTTCAGGAAAAAGGAATTGAGAATTTCCTGAAGATCATTGTTCCGGATAAAAACGAAAAATACGTTATCGATCTTTGGTATCGGTCGCAGCATAAAATAGGGAAGTGGATACAAGGACAGATACTTCTCGGTGTTTTGGTTGGAGCGCTCGTGTATCTCGGACTCCTCATCCTCGGAGTTAAACAAGCTTTCCTTTTGGCTTTCATTACCGCGGTATTTGAGCTCATTCCCGTATTCGGCCCTACGCTCTCCGCGATCCCTGCCGTCATGATCGGATTCACCGCGAGCCCCACTCTCGGTTTTATGACCATCGCGCTCTACGTTCTCGTCCAGCAATTTGAAAATCACCTTATTTATCCGGTCGTTGTCCGCAAGGTTATCGGCGTTCCTCCCATTATTGTGATCCTCGGTCTTATCGTAGGGGCACAGCTTGGCGGGTTTATGGGGCTCATTCTTGCCGTTCCTTTAGCCGCCGTACTTATGGAGCTGGTGAATGATGTGGAAAAAAAGAAAATAGAAAATAGATAATAGAAAATAGATAATAGAAAATAGAAACAAGAAGAAAAATATGTCAGAAAAATTTTACATCACCACTACGCTTCCGTATGTAAACGCCGATCCTCATATCGGTTTTGCTTTGGAGATCGTTCACGCGGACGCGATCGCGCGCTATCGAGCGAAATGTGGAGACGAAGTTTTCTTTAACACCGGTACTGACGAGCACGGCGTAAAGATCTATCGCAAAGCAGAAGAAGAGAATATGGAAGTACAGGCCTATGTGGACGAATATGCCGCGAGGTTCGACCGTCTGAAAACCGCGCTGAATTTAAGCTATAATAATTTTATCCGCACGACGGACGCACACCACGTCGCAGCGGCGCAGGAATTTTGGAGACGGTGCCTTGCTGCGGACGACATTTACAAAAAGAATTATCAAGTGAAGTATTGCATCGGATGCGAACTGGAAAAGACGGACAGCGAACTCGTCGACGGAAAGTGTCCCATCCACCCGACGCGCGACATAGAGGTCATCAACGAGGAAAATTATTTTTTCCGTTTTTCAAAATATCAGGAAAAATTACTCTCATTATATAAAGAATGCCCGGATTTTGTTTTGCCCGCATCGCGTTTGAAAGAGATCAGGACCTTTGTCGAAGGAGGTCTCGAAGACTTCAGCATCTCCCGCCTCAAAGAAAAAATGCCGTGGGGGATCGCCGTACCGGATGATCCAGCGCACGTCATGTACGTGTGGTTCGATGCGCTCGTCAATTATATTTCCGCTATCGGATGGCCTGAAGATGAACAAAAATTCAATACATGGTGGCCGGGCACGCAGGTCGCGGGCAAAGACAATCTCCGCCAGCAATCAGCGATGTGGCAGGCAATGCTTCTTTCTGCCGGTCTTCCCGCGTCCAAACAAATTCTCATTCACGGTTTCATCAACAGCGGAGGACGAAAAATGTCAAAAAGCACAGGAAATGTCGTTGATCCTTTTTCGCTCGCAGAAAAATACGGCACAGACGCCCTCCGATTTTATTTGATCTCTCAAATTTCTTTTTTTGAGGATAGCGATTTTACGGAAGAAAAATTTCTGGAAGGGTATAATTCTCATCTCGCCAACAGTCTCGGAAATCTGATCTCGCGCGTTCTCAAAATGGCGAATCAATATTTTGAAGGAAAAATTTCAGAAAAGAACGGTGTTGAGGTGCCGTTCAAAGACGGCATGTCGGTAAAAAAATATCTCGAAGAGGAAATTTTACCAACGTATGACCGGCACATGGAACAATACGAACTCGGAAAAGCGGCCGAGACCGTTTGGGTGCTCTTGAAACGGCTCGATGGCTACATCACCGACTATGAGCCCTACAAACTTGTAAAAACCGATAAAGAGAGGACCGAAGCGGTTTTAGCGAACCTTCTTTTTGGAATTAACGCCGCAGCCGATATGCTTTCGCCGTTCATGCCGGAAACATCCGAAAAAATTCACGAGCTTCTCGGTTCGCCAAAAATCGATACAACATCTTTCACGGTAAAAACTGTGGATACCCCACTGTTCCCGAGAAAATAAAATGGTATGATGGGAGAGTAGCAGACGCATTGGTAAAATTTGAAATTACAAAAATAATTTTATGAAAAATTTAAATATCTCTCGAAACTTTTTAAGCGGTGTTTTGTCGCTTTTTATGCTCTTCGTTTTTGCTTACGCTTTCTCTTCCTCGTTTTTTTCTTTTGCAAAAGAAGCTGAGGCTCAGACACCATGCAGCGGAGCGTGCCTCGTGAGCGGTTGTGCAGGATTTTTGCCCGCATACGGTACTTGTCTCAATCAGTCAGGTCAGCCCTCCGGTCTTTGGTGCTGTTCCTCTACTCCGGCACCCACCGGTTCAGCGACGTCTAACGGGGGCGGATTGGTCCAGTGCGGCAAAGGAAATGATCCCATGGAGTGTAATTTTCAGGCGTTTATAGATCTCTTGCAGCGCATCATGAACTTCCTTTTGTTCGTTCTCGCTGTTCCTCTCGCCGCCATTTCGTTCGCGTGGGCTGGCTGGCTGTATCTTTCCGCCGCAGGCAATGAAGGCAATATAAAACAAGCGCATGAGATCTTCGGTACGGTCGCGCTCGGTCTTTGCATTGCCCTCGCCGCATGGCTCATCGTTCACGCCATAGTAAAAGGCCTTGGCGTGTCCACGACTTACAATTTCTTAGGAGGATAAAACAAAAGTTC
Organism: Minisyncoccota bacterium; assembly: GCA_023229825.1. Classification (GTDB taxonomy): domain Bacteria; phylum Patescibacteriota; class Minisyncoccia; order Phycocordibacterales; family CAIJYI01; genus CAIJYI01. The sequence goes on along the minus strand of JALNYN010000004.1, from coordinate 6,906 downwards.
GAAATAGAGAATAGAAAATAGAGAATAGAAAAAACATAAACGAAGATAGTTTTTCATGTTCTATTCTCAATTCTCTATTTTCTATTCTCTTCAAACGCATGCCTCTCTTTTTCGATTCCCACTCCCATCTCAACGATGCGCGTTTCGATGGTGATCGTGCGGAAGTTTTGTCGCGCATGAAGGAGCGCGGCGTGTGGTCTTTGGTGGTCGGTACCGATCGAAAAATGTCAGAAGACGCCATAACGCTGGCACGGGCAAACGAAGGGTTGTACGCCGCGATCGGACTCCATCCGACCGATGATGCTGATGAAATTTTTGATGAAGCGATCTATCGAAAATTCGCGAGTGAAAAGAAAGTCGTCGCGATCGGAGAATGCGGGCTCGATTTTTCCCGCGTTCCGGAGGAGAAAAGGGTAGAGGAAGCAGTTCGGCAAACCGCGCTTTTTGAAAAACATATCGATCTGGCCGTTTCCAACGCTTTACCTCTCATGATCCACTGCCGCGACGCTCACCCTGATCTCCTCCAAATCTTGGAGTCAAAAAAGAAAGAATACAGCGAAAAACTTCGCGGAAACATCCACTTTTTCTCCGAAGGCCCCGAAACCGCAAAAAAATATTTTGATCTCGATTTTACGATCTCTTTTACCGGCGTGCTGACATTTGCCAGAAATTATGACGAAACGGTAAAATACGCCCCTTTGGACAAAATTTTATCCGAGACCGACTGTCCTTATGTCGCCCCTGTCCCGTATCGAGGAAAAAGGAATGAACCCGTGTACGTGGAAGAGGTTGTTAAGGTCATTGCCAATATTAAAGAACAAGACCTCGAAATGGTCCGAGAAGCGATGGTGCGAAATGCTTTTCGCGCTTTTAACATATAGATACAACACACAAAAGACTAACGAATGCTAACGATGTCGTCCGTATTCGTATCCATTTGTATATTGGTACCCATTCGTATATTGGTATGTTCTGCAATAGCCCAAAATTTGCATTTCTCCCAAATCTTTGTTAGTATTCGTCCTATGGAAAACGAGGAAAAAATAGAGCTCGAGACCGAGCTTCGCGTCTATGAAGTGGGTTATTTGCTGCTTCCTTACATACAGGAGGCTGATTTGGCCGCTCAAACGGCGCTTATTAAGGAACAAATCGCAAAAGCTGGTGGCACGGTGTTCTCAGATGAGGACCCAAGACTTATCACTTTGGCTTATCCGATGTTCAAGGTATTTTCAAACAAGAAAACCAAGTTTGAAAACGCTTATTTCGGATGGGTGAAGTTTGATGGCGATCCTAAAACAGTGGCGGTGATCAAGAAATCCATTGAATCTCTTGAAAACGTCCTGCGCTTCACTATCATCAAAACCATCCGGGAGAACACTCTTATCAGAAAACCGTCTTATGCGGGAAAGCCGATCGCAAAACCGCTTATGAAGGAAAAAGAACAGCCCGAAACCGCAGGCGCGGTGAAGGAAGAAGCTCCGAAAGAAGCCGTGAATGAAGTGGAGCTCGACAAAGAACTCGAAGGATTGATCATTGAATAAAGCGAGTTACAAGCGCCCCTCCTTCGCTAAAGCTACGGAGGGCAAGGAAAAATTTGCATGTATTTAAACAAAGCCATCGTCATCGGTAATTTAACAAGAGACCCGGAAATGAAAGCCATTCCATCGGGTACCAAAGTTACTACGTTCTCCGTAGCGACCAATCGCGTCTGGAAAGACAAGAACGGCGCTCGACAAGAGGGAACCGATTATCACAACATCGTGGTGTTCGGAGCTCAGGCGGAAAATGTGGCGAGATATTTGACCAAAGGAAGTTCGGTATTGGTTGAAGGACGCATGACGACCAGAAGCTGGGATAAAGACAACGTAAAACACTATCGCACCGAAATAATCGCCGATCATGTACAGTTCGGTCCGAGACCGACGGGAACCGGAGGCGGTGCCGCGCCAATGAATCAACAGCCTCAATCAAACGGCGGTCAAAAACCGCAAAGTGCGCCAAAACAAGAAGTGGATACCATTCAGTATCCCGACGAAGAGATCAACTTGGACGAAATACCATTTTAGCTAATCATTTAAAGGGAAAATAAATTTAATGTACGGAAACATGAACCAAAAACGCGAAAAGAAGCCCTGCTATTTTGCTTCTAACAACATCAAACACATCGACTACAAAGACGTCGAGCTTTTGAAAAAATTCCTCGACCCTTACGCCAGGATCATCTCCAGAAAGAAAACCGGCACGAGCACGAAGAACCAAAGAAAATTAGCGCTCGCCGTAAAAAATGCCAGATTCATGGGGCTCCTCCCGTTTGTAGGACGATAACAACAAAAAACAACACTTCAAAAAAGTGTTGTTTTTTGTTGAGTTCATCAAGTTGTAAAGTTTATAAATCTTAAAGTACGACGAATATAATAGCGATTTCGGCGCACAAAAAACAAGAGAAGCAGTTAGTTGGATTTGGTATTCGTAGTGGACGACGGACAAACGAATTGCTACACTAAAAATGCAAAATAATAATATGGAAAAAATTTTGATAGTGGAAGATAATGTGCAATCTCTTTTTGCTCTAAAAGATAGTTTGGGGGAACGAGGTTTTTTTGTCGATACGGCGGAAGACGGCAATATCGGTTCTGAAAAAGCAAAAAACAATACATACGATATCATAATTTTAGACCTCGGATTGCCTTATAAAAGCGGACAAGATATTTGTGCCGAGATCAGGCAAAGAGGGAACGATGTTCCCATTATAGTACTGTCCGCTACGTTTGATTCGGATACCAAGGTTGAACTTTTAATGATGGGCGCGAATGACTATATAACAAAACCCTTCACGTTTAAAGAATTGCATGCAAGAATAATAGTAAAATTGCGTGACAGAAAAAAAGACGCGTTGATCTTGTCAGCTTGCGGTTTCACTTTAAACGCAGATAGTCAAACGATAAAATGCGGGGCAAAAAATGTTCCTCTTACACACCAAGAATATCAACTGCTCAATTTCTTGCTAATGAATAAAGGAAAGGTCTGCCTCAAAACCGAGATATTGGAAAAAGTTTGGGGAGAACAGCCAGATAGTAATACAAAAACCTTAGAATCTCACATCTGGAAATTACGCAAAAAATTGAAACAAAGAAGAAAAAAGCCGTCATTCGCACAAAACCGAACGGCTATATCATTGAAGAAAGATGAACAAGAAATCTGTGGATAACTCAAAATCCCCATATACATTGGGGATTTTTTGGTGAAAAAAATTTATCGGGACGTTAACTCGCTTTTGCTAGGATAAAGATAGAGAATTTTTTATCAACCAATTTTTTCGATGCAAAAAACAAAATGTATCATTTTTATAAGATCAAGAGTAAAATAATAGTAATCAATAAAACAATGAAAAGATTTCTTTCGCTCTTTTTGTTTTCGTTCGTCTTCGTTTTGGGAATGTTTTTACCAGCCGGTAGTGTTTTTGCGTACACTCCGGTTTCCGGAAATATTTCCGTAAACACAACTTGGACCACCGCCGGAAGTGTATATGTCGTTGAAAGCGATGTTACGATAAATTCCGGCGTAACGCTTACCATTGATCCGGGCGTAGTCGTGAAATTCAAAGCGACCACCACGTCGATGATCGTAGATGGCACGGTTAATGCCAACGGCACGGAAAATTCGCCGGTTTATTTCACTTCCTATAAAGACGATACCGTCGGAGGAGATACCGACGGTGTTTCCGCACCGGTACAGCCCGGAAACTGGGGAAGAATACAAGTATGGACGGGGGGACAAGTAAATCTCCATTACGCCATCGTTCGCTATGGAGGAAGCTATACCTATGGAAACTTATACAACTACGGCGGAACTTTTAATGTCGAGAACACCACTATCGCATCAAGTTCGGCAAGTGGCATACTGCATTCAAGCGGTACCTTGAATGTCGCAACGAGCACTATAGCCGACAATGGAACATATGGGATTAATGCACAATCTAGCGGAACCGTGTCCATAACCGGCTCGACTTTTTCCAATAATGCAACCGCAGCTGGAATTTTTAATCTTTCCTATCTCACCTTAACCAATTCCGGCAATTCAAATCCTGACATCGGTTACGGCAAACGCGGTTTTGTCATGCAAGGCGGTACCGGCAGGAATACTACATGGTCTGCCGACGGATTGCCGTATATAATATCAGGAGGATATACCGTAAATTACGGGCATACCCTCACTGTCAGTCCCGGAGCCGTGGTAAAATTCGAGAACAACTCTGCATATCTGCAAGTCGGCTACAATGCGGCGTTGACGGCAAATGGAGATTCAACCCATCAAATTTACTTCACTTCGATCAAAGACGACGTATTAAACGATACAGACAGTTCAGCAACTACCACTCCCGAGGGAGGCAATTGGGGACGCATTACCACCGCTTCAAACGGAACCGTCAATTTTTCCTACGCGACCATTCGTTACGGGGGAGGCGACTATTATGCCGCTAATATCTATAACAATGGCGGAACTTTTACTATCTCTACTTCCACCATTTCTAATGGTTACTCGTATGGCATCAGACATGGCGCGGGAACAACTAACCTTACCCAAAGTTCGCTTTTTGGAAATGGAACGCAAGCATATTACAATCCTTCTTTGGCTACAACGACTGCGACGAATAACTATTGGGGAAGTTCGAGCGGGCCGTATAATGCGAAGTATAATCCGACGGGTGATCATAACAATGAGGTGAGTGATTATGTTAGTTTTATACCGTTTCTCACTTATGACCCGACTATTCCTGATATCATTGCCCCCTCCGACCCTGAAGATCTGACTGCAATAACAATCTCACCCTCTCATATTGATATAGATTGGGCTGGTTCAAACGATAATCGGTCGGTTGCAGGTTATCGTGTCGAAAGATGTAATGGATCAGTGTGTTCCGATTTTGCCTTTGTCGCCACTTCAACCGTAAGTGAATATAGCGATACCGGACTTACTGCGAGCACGACATATCGCTACAGGGTGCTTGCGTTTGATGAGGCTAACAATTGGTCTGATTACTCAAATACAGCGAATGGAACTACTTATAAATTACATTATATTAATGATTGGAATTCTGTTGATCATGATTCTGAACATGGCAAAGAAATTCGTTGGGACGGTAGTACAAAATACTCTACTGCATGGAATTATGCCATTGACACTTGGAATAATCTAAGAACCAGCACCTCCAGTGGAATACTTATTGCCAATGATGATATTTATCATTATGAAGATCTGACTATTTCTAATGATAATTTTGGTCAATCTGGCTGGGCAGGTCAATATGTTCCAAATATAGGGGCTGATGATATTGAGCTAAACGAATATTATTTTGATCAGGAATCATTCACAGATGAAAATAAAAAACATGTTGCAATACACGAGCTCGGACATGCTCTAGGATTAGATCACAGCTATGATGGAAACATCATGTATGCGTATGTTTTTATGGATGAACAAACAACCTTAGGGGACCAAGATACAACTGACTATACTTACTGTTGGATAGATATGAATTGTCAGGAATATTAATAAAAAATTAGATAAAATTTATGAAAATATATATATATGGAACTGTAATATTAATGGTCGTTTTTGTGTTTACGGCGGGGATTCATGCGAATTTTATAAAATTTCCTGTGACAAAAAATATACACAATGTTTATGTCGCGGATTTCAATAAAGATAATATACTTGTAGGATTTTCCGATAATATATTTATTGGAAAAGTTAATAAAGAAATTGAGACAGTGGATTTCGCAAAAGCTCCGGTAACTAAGTATTCAGTGGATATAATCTCAAATATAAAAGGAGATTTTAAGGGTGAGGTCTTTGTTTACCAACAAGGCGGATATAAAAATGGAATTTTGTTTGTGGTAGAGGGAGGGGATCAAATCGTTTCAGGAAAAGCAGAAAGCTATTTGCTTCATCCTGGATATACCTATGTTTTTGCCACAGTAAAGAATCATATACTAAAAGGGAATTTACTTCTTTCGCATCCGAATGCAATTGAATTAATCAGCAAGGATGATAATGCATCGTATGAGTTGCTGAAAAAAAACTCAGAAAATAACGAAACTGTGATAAAATTTAAAAAAGCGTACATAAACGAAGAAATTTCTAAATTTCATGTGGATAATGAAAACAGTTTTTTGTCTCTTCCTGTTGAAAAGCAGCAAGAGTTGAGGTCTGAAGCTGAGAAATTTAAATAAAATAATCTCTAAAAATTGTGAAAAAGTTCGGCAAACGTCGAACTTTTTCTTTCCACTGATTATCGTGGTGTGATGTGTTATTATGTCGGTATACCAGGACCATACAAATTCAACACACAGGGATGCATGAGCTCGGACACACTCTTGGGCTGGCTCACAGTTATATCGGCAACATAATGCATTATTCTCTTGTGAATCAGACGGGTTTTGGAGTTCAAGATATTGCGGACTATACCTACTGTTGGACAGCATCGACTTGCTATAAAACACCTCATTAAACTTTAGTAAATTTACTTAAAATTAAATTGTATGAATAAAAAAACAAGGTATATTGTTGAGGGACTATTGCTCATAGGCGCCATTGTGTTCGCGGGATTAAAATTTGGGCTTATGCCCGGTCAAAAGCATTATCAGGTTGCCGTTATGAATCCAAGTTATGTCGATGATGTTTTTTCAGACATTGGAATGGTCGGCTTTGGACAAAACGTATTTGTTGGAAAAGTTATCTCACAAATTGGGAACAAATCGGATAGACCGTGGCGAGGGGCAGAAGGACAATTTGATGTAAAAGTCATATATAATATTAAAGGAAAACTGGATGGAAACGTTATTGTTGATCAAGTCGGCGGAATGAAAAATGGGGTTTTTCATATGGTTTCCGGTGGTTCACAAA
>JALNYN010000032.1 GCA_023229825.1 Minisyncoccota bacterium | reverse complement strand
AGCTATAGGCGGATACTATTATTTACTTTTCAAATACTCACCATGTGCTGTTTCTTGTGATACCTACCAAAACAGCTATAGGCGGATACTATTATTTACTTTTCAAATACTCACCATGTGCTGTTTCTTGTGATACCTACCAAAACAGCTATAGGCGGATAATACAAAGTATCAGTGATAAGTATCAGTATCGGGGAACGACAAACGTCGTCATTTCCTGATACTTATCATTTATACTATAATTAAAGCGGAAAATCAAGGGCATACATGCCGGGGCCAAGGAAAAGGAAAGAGATGGTCAGGACGAAAAGAAGCAGGTAATAGTAGCAGACCCTTTTATCGGAGGATTGTATGTCGTGCTCAAACAACATTCTGATAAGAAGAGAAAGGCAGAGAATGATCGAAACGGGTTGTACAAAAAGGCCGATAAAAAGCATGGATCCGCCGATCACCTCAATGATCGCTTGAGTTTTTTTTACATATGACACCCTCGGATTCGTATCAATGAACGGTTTGTTGGAAAAGTTTCTTTTTCCTTCTATCATGAAGATAATACTGACGACCACGCGCAAAACACCCGTCGCCGGAAACGCAAAACCAAAAAGTTGTGGAAATAAGCTTAACATAATGATAGTATTATAGACCTAAACGGAAGAATTGTCATCTTATTCCTATAATATCATTTCGTGTTTAATAAAAAATTTCAAATATCCAATTACCAATTTCAAATGAAATGTCCAATTTCTAATGTTAAAAATATTACGTTTTTTGTCATTTAGATTTTTATTGGAAATTTGAAATTGGATATTGGAAATTAATAATAAAAAAACATGCAATTAGAACAGAATTACATCATCCTTCCCGATATCCGAAGTTCGTATAACGTCGGTTCTATTTTTCGCACGGCTGATGCTCTCGGGGTATTAAAAATATTTTTGGTTGGATATACTCCGTGTCCTTACGATAAGTTCAAACGTCCGAATAAAGAGATCGCAAAAACCGCGCTTGGTGCGGAAAAGACGATCGAATGGGAACACGTCGATGATATTTTTATGCTTCTGGGGCGGCTCAAAAAAGATGGTATTCAGATCATTGCGATCGAGCAGGCGGAAAATTCAGTTGATTACAAGAAAATAAAATTGAAAGATAAAAATGCTTTTCTTTTTGGCAGCGAAGTGGGCGGGGTCACCAAAGAGGTGCTTGAGAAATGCGATTTAGTCGCAGAGATTCCCATGCTCGGAAAGAAAGAATCGCTCAATGTTTCCGTTTCGGCAGGGGTTGCATTGTTTCGAATATTGGATATTTAAATACGAATGGTAAGGAACCAATTCGTCATTCCGGCCCGCGAGCCGGAATCCACGTCGTTGCGCATACTCTGGATTCCGGCTCGCAGGCCGGAATGACGGTTGTACTGTGGCCAAAACACATCCGCCGAACCTAAGTCCGGCGGATGTGTTTCATCGGTAATCTGTAATCTTTATCTCCCGTATGAGTAGGTGTCGACGAGATTGCCTTTGTCATCAAGAAGCATGATCTTGTCTTTTGGCTGAGCCCACATCTCTTTATCTTTATTGAGATATAATCTCCATTCGGTTTTGTAAAAATCAGCTTTGTCTTTATTGGCGGCGACGCATCCGTTGTAGCTGGCATCAGTGACGATAAATGATTTGCATCCAGCAGACATTCCAGATGGGTAAGGTTTGATGTTGGTCGTACAGGAGGGGATCGTATAAACGAACGTTCGGCAATCTTGTTCCAATGATTGAAATCCTTTGTTTGCCGAAGGCTGCGGACAATATCCTGTTACAGGAGGAAAGAAGTCCTGAAACTGTTCGAAATATCCCGTACACGAATTTAAGCGGAAAGAAACGCCGACAGGGGATCGCCCCGTAGAAATAATAAGGACGTCATTTCCCGATACTTTGGTGATGTCTGTTTTGTTAACTTTTCCGCCGACCGGCAATGCTGCAGAATTTCCGATCACAGCGCTCTCGCCCTTAGAATTCACTAATTTCCAGTCCGATATGTCGACAGCACTGAGATTAGTCTGAACCACGCGCACTTCGATATATTCTTTTTCGGGATACGTTTCGAGGGCTCCGTCGGCTTTGTTGATCTTTACGTAATTTTTATAGAATGAATCTGTTGGCGGAGGAGGAGGGACGACCTTTTTTGTCGGAACGCTTGATTTTGCGAGATTTGCATCGCTTTTAGCGACCTCTTTAGTCACTTCTTTTCCCGACCCCGACCTCAGGTTAGATACAAAGAACCATATGACCCAAACAATGAGCATAAAAAAGATTATGATCATTATTGCCCGCACAGGGTCGAACTCTTTTTTCTTCTTCGCGGCTTCCGGGTCTATTTTTTTTACTTCCATGAGAATAGTATAACAAATCTTTTCAAAAAAGTAATTTAATTTCTTGGTATATGACCGAGCGTTTTCAGATCTTCTCTCGCGATCTTCGCATCGTCCCAAGGGGTTTTTTCTCCATTGGCTTCCATGATGTAAGGATCGGTACCTTTACCGGTAATTATCACCGCATCGCCCTCTTTTGCGATCGAAAACGCTTCCCTTATGGCATCGCGCCGGTCCATAATTATTTCCGGTTTTTGTGTTTTTATCCCGCCCGCCACTTCTTTGATGATGGTTTCGGGATCTTCGTCGTAGGGATCTTCGTTGGTGAGAATGATGTGAGAACAATGTGCGTCAGCGACCGCGCCCATTTCCGGACGTTTCCATTTATCTCGTCCGCCGCCGGTGGAACCGAGAACACAGATCAGATTTTTCCCCTCCTTCGCTAAAGTTACGGAGGGCGAGTCCGCCAGCGCTTCGTAGGCTTGTTTGAGCGAGTCGGCGGTGTGGGCATAGTCGACATAAACATCAAAAGGTTGTCCTTCGTCGATCTTTTCCATTCTTCCGCGAATTTTCGGCATGTTCTTTATTCCGACGGCGATATTTTTTGCAGAAACGCCGAAATGTTTTGCGCATATCGCGGCGGCAAGCGCGTTGTAAATATTGAAAGTGCCGGGAAGATGATAGGATATTTTTTCTCCGTCAAACGTAAAGAAAAGACCGGAGTTGTCCGCATGATACGGTTCAGCGTTTTTGAGGGAGAAGGGGATTCTTGTTTCAACTTTTACGTTCAGGAAAGATGGTCCTTCTTTATCATCCATGTTTGCTATAATGACGCGATTTTTCTTTGGAGAATTTTCAAGAGCATGGGCGATCGAGAGCTTTGCGTCGCGATAATTTTCATAAGAACCGTGCGATTCGATGTGCTCGGGCGAGAGGTTCGTAAAAATAAGCGCATCAAGGTCGATAAATTTGTGGCGGAACTGCTTTGCTCCTTCGGAAGTGATCTCCAGAATGAAATATTCGCATTTGGCATCAACCGCTTCGCGGATCTTTTTCTGTATGAACATGCGCCCCGGCATGGTCATTTTGAATTTGTTCGGCGTTGACCTTTCGACGATCTTGAAACGAATACCGTTCACTATCGCGGTTTTTTTGCCGCCCGCTTCTAATGCCGCGTTTAAAAATTCGGTCGTGCTCGATTTTCCTTTCGTGCCCGTAACGCCGATGACGGTAATATTGCGTGAAGGGAAGCGATAGACAAGTGCGCCAAGAAAAGCCCAAAGAAAGTGGTACGTCGGCTGGAAGAAAGAGAAGATCGAACGCGGGATTATTTTTTTTATTGTGTGAAGAATTTTTTCCATTTTAGCTTATAGCTTATAGCTTATAGCTTATAGTTAAACGACGCCAATTGTCTATAACCTATAAGCTAACAGCTATAAGCTTATTTTTATTTTCCCAATATTTTAAGTGCTTCGCGTATCTGCTCGCTTGGCGTTCCTGTCTTTGCCACATTTTTGAGCGCTTCTCTTGATTCTTTCAGCGTATAACCGAGCGCTTGGAGTGCATCCACGGCATCGGTTTCTTCGGGGGTGCGGTCTTCTTCGTTGAAAGAAAATCCGTCGGTTTTTCCTTTGAGTTCCATAACGATCTTTTGCGCGTTTTTCGTACCGACGCCCGAGGTTTTGGTGAGATAACCCGCATCGTTTTTTGAGATCGCGCTGAGAATGACTTCGGTGGGAGCGATACTCATAATGCCGAGCGCCGTTTTCGGGCCGATGCCGGAAACTGTAAGGAGAAGCTCGAAAAATTCCAGTTCCTGCCGGTCGAGGAAACCGAAAAGATCAAGCGCATTTTCACGAACAGCGAGGTGGGTATGGAAAGACGCGCCACTGATGGATTTTTGTGCTCGCCGCATGTTGTCGGGGGTGGTAAAGATCTTATATCCGACGCCATTCACATCAAGCACAAGAAAACGATCGTTGGTAAAGATAATATTTCCGGTAAGATGAGAGATCATAAAACCATTGTATCAGAGATGAGAATGATTTGACAAATATATATATTTATGATAGATTGAAATCAAGACAGTTTAAATCGAGGGTGATACCTATGTTCTTTACACAAACAGGTTTTGGTCCTTTTGCCGATAAAAAGGATGAATGGTGGGGAGATATTATTGCGACCGATCCGATCGTCGGGGAAGACGGAATAACGGTGCTTGGCTTTAAAACCTACGCCTATTGGAATGAGGTGAAAACTCCTTCCATTTATATCGGTCCACCAAAGAAAGGGAAGTCCGGCTATGTCGGGATGTATCTTTCAGAAGATAAGTAACAGCAGACCCCCGGCGCATGGCGTACGGGGGTTAAGTTTTTTAATACGAATAACAATACCAATATACGAATGGTTACCAATATACGAATGAATACGAATACGACGACGAGAAATTACTTGCATTTTATGGTAATGTCTGGTACTATCTCACTACTGAAAACGAAAGTTGTATCTCGGCGGACGTTTTTCATTTTTAATTTTTAGATTTTAATTTTTAATTTGCAACATGCCGATCATAAAATCAGCCAAAAAGGCGCTTCGCGGATCGAAGAGAAAACACGTTTTCAATCTCCGCAAAAATAAGGCGATGAACGAAACCGTGAAAGAGGTCAAAAAATTAGTTTCCGGAAAAGATAAAAAGGCGGCGGAAGCACTCTTGCCGAAAATGTACCAAGCGATCGACAAAGCGGCGAAACGCGGAATTATCAAGAAAAACACCGCAGCACGAAAAAAATCACGACTTGTTAAAACGATCCAAAAGATCTCGAAATAATAATTAGAAAAAAAGCCCCATGCGGGCTTTTTTCTATGTCAGATCTTTTTAATGTAATATTTTGTGTTGGGACAGGTGAGAACCGTATGAATATCTCCCTCTAGTTTGTAGTAACCATAGACGCGGACGGAGTCGCCCGTCTGAATATTTCGTCCCGCTGCTGTGGCTGTTTCATTGACGCAAAATCCGGTATCGCTCGTGTTATATACAACGAAGACCACAGCGGTGCCGCTTTTTACTTGTAAGAAACATTTACCTGCGTCATTTGAATCAAAACATGAGGTAATGTTGGTAACCACCGTTCCGGTGAAGGTGGCTGTGTTGCCGGGATCGACGGCGAAATCTTTTGGTCCGCCGGTTGCTTTCATGGCCATCGTATACAAGAAATACCCGACAGCGACCACAAGAAGTAATCCAATGATTTGTTTGATAAATTGCATAAAGCTGAACGCAATAAATTAAAAAAGTTTCGTCGTCCCGATACTGATACTTTTCCCAGATACTTCGTGCGTGTCCCCTCGGTAGGATATCTCGCCTTACAGGCGCAGTACCCCAATTGGATATTTTGTTTCGCTCACCGCTCACAAAATCTCTCAATCGGGCTTCGATTCCTAACGCGAATGAGGAGCATCTCATTCGCTCCGAGGAGTTTTGTGAGTATGTTTAATTCGTTCGTCGTCCCGATACTGATACTTTTCCCAGATACTTCGTGCGTGTCCCCTCGGTAGGAATCGAACCTACATTGCCAGCTCCGCAAGCTGACGTCCTATCCATTGAACGACGAGGGGGTTTTATCTATCTTTCCGCTAAAACCCTATTAAATTCATAAAGATCTGGCCAAACGGGATACCGATCTCCTTGTCTTCTATGAAATTTAACAGAAAAGTACGTACTTCGTCAAGCGACCCGTTGCCAACAGGAATAATGACGATGGTTGAGGTGGTTTTTTTGAGGCGCAAAAGAAGTAATTTTTCTTCGGATAGTTTTTTGTCGTCGATCGTATGAAAGAATAATATGTCCTGATAAGAATAAAAAACATCATCGAAGGCGATCCCTTTTGAGTCAGCCCGGTATTCAAGTTCTCTCGGCCGCTTATTGGAGTAAATAAGCATGGTAAAAGCGCCGATCGCCAATATAAAAGCAAAAAGCGTGTTGTGGAGATAGAGGGAAGAGCCGATCAGAATAAGTGCGACAAGACAAAAATACCAGTACCAATCGATACTCTTTTCACGGTAGACATATTCGCTCGCTTTCCATCGAATTTCTTTTCCTGTGGTGAGCAGGGTCGAACCATTTTCTCCTTCCATGTTGGGCTCATTATACTACGATTGACGAGAACGCGACAGGGAAAACGGACATTCCAGATTACCGATTAAAGATTACTGATTACAGATTATAGAATATGGACGGGCGTTCTCTGGGTTTGAATAAAAAAAGAAAGCGAGTATACTGAACATCGGATTGTTCTTGCACGCAAAAGGAGAAAAAGATGATACACACATTTTTAAAGAACTTTTCGCTGTTTATGTCAGACCTTGGCTGTTTGCTTTTACCTTTGGCGTGGTATACGCATCCGATCGTCATTGTTTCTGCTTCCGTCATTCTCTTTATGGGTGGAACAGGTATTTCATATTACTATCACATCCGCGGTGTCGATGTGAATGAATATGTCTTTAAGTTCGGTCAGCCAATATTTATTATTGCGTACGGGCTCGTTCTTTGGAAATTGTCGTTCCCGTTAATAACCATTCCAATCGGAATCGTTTTGTTTGTTGTTATTATTGCGGCAATCCAATTATTTCGTAAATATATACTCGGACTTAGTGAGTGTTGTCGTCGCGACGATGTTCAAAAATAAGCAGGGGGGGGCGGGAAATATCTCGCCCTTTTTTTATTGAAATAAACAGATTTTTGTAGTAGTATGTCTTTGTATCGGGAAATAGCAGTTTGTATCGTCGTCGACCTTTTCCTTATACTAGTCCCTTATACTTCGTCGGGCCGTTAGCTCACCTGGTAGAGCGCATCCATGGCATGGATGAGGTAACCGGTTCAAGTCCGGTACGGTCCACTGCTTCGCTAAAGCTACGCAGTGCAGGCACAATTTTGCTTAATCCCCAAGCTATCGCAAGGGGGGACTTCGCGGTGCAAACACACTCACGGATATACTTAATATCTATGCTCGCCAATGTAACCTTTTCGGTGTAAAGTGTCATACTAATGGTGTAAACGATATCGTTACACCGGAAAAGCGTAAAACCATGGAAAAATTGAAAATTCTTGTTGAAAGATCGAAAGATCGGGATCATGAAGCATTTCGGGAGATCTTTGAAGTGCTGGAACCGCGGGTCTTTTCTTATGCCTGTTCGCATGTGGAACGGCGGGAAGACGCGATGGATATTACGCAAGAGACATTTATTGATCTTTGGAAAGCGCTCAAAAAATTTTCGTATCGCACGCCGGAAGAATTCTACGGATTCATGTTTCTGATCGCGAAAAAAAAGATCGCACGGTTTTATAAGTCCAAGAAAAATGATGTGTCGCTCGAAGGATCGGAGATCGACGAGGGTTTTACGGAAGAACACGAGGATCATCGATTTTTACTCCGACATATCGGGACGCTTTCTGAGAAGTATCAGGAAATTCTGCGCTTGCGATATTGGAGTGGAATGAAACTCGCAGAAGCGGCGAAGATCCTTGGGATCGACGAAGGGACCGCTAAGGTCCGCCATCACCGCGCACTGGCGATGCTGCGAACGAGAATGGAAAATAGATAATAGAAAATAGGATCATTACAACTAATTAACAAATAGGAAAATATAAAAATAGAAAAATAGAACAGTGCCGTGTCGTTACATTTCACAATCTTTTCTATTTTTTTATTTTTATATTTTTCTATCGATAAAAAACATATGAAAAACAATAATAATGATATCGAATCGCGTTTGAATAATGTTTCCGTCAAACCTCTTTCGGAGCAAGAGAAAGGCGTTTTATGGAGAAAGATAGAGAAGGGGATCGCCACCCCGGAAAAAGTCTATTTCTGGCAGAAGATCGCTGATTCGTTCTCCTCATTCAGGTTGCAGACCAGTGTCGCCGTCGCACTTATGGTCGCCGTCCTCTTCAGCGGAACCAGTGTCGCCTTTGCCTATGCCGATAGTGCTCAGCCGGGCGATGCCCTGTTCCCGCTGTCCGTACTGAAAGAAAAGATCGTTATTTCTCTTGCGCCGACCAAAAACCAAGGAGAGATGCGCTTGAAATATGCGCAAAAAAGGATAGAACAGGGAAATACCATTCTCGCCGGTTTGAGCACGAATGTTGTTACTTCGACCAGTACGAGAGCGCTTGCGGCAACAATTGCGACCGGCACCGTACCCGCCACCCCCGTTTATCATGGCGGTTCCACAAGTTCGCCCGCCGTTGTCGGTGATGCCGTCAACCGCCTGAGTGCTACCATCGCGTATTTGCAGGCCATAAAGACAGATCTGACAAACAGCGGGAATACATCGGGCGCGCAGAGCATACAGACAGCGATCGACAAAATGCTTGCACAAGTTTCATCCGCGGCAAATCAAAATCCTGTCATCGTGGCAAAAGTTCAGGAACATAAAAATCAGTTCAATATTACGGTCAGTACCACGATCGCCAGCACCACCACGACGACAAAATTGGCTTTGAATACCAAAAAAGATACTCAAAGAGTTACGATCACCGAAAAAGAAAATACGCTTGTCACAAAACAGGTCTTTGATGAAAATAAAAAGAATAAAAAAGACGACGACAAAAAATATAACGACAATAATAGGAAGTACGACGATCATGATCGAGACGACGACAGGGATGAGAGAGATAATGAAAAAGACAAAGATGATGACAAAAAAGGATTCCTCGGATGGATCGGGATCGGAAAGAAGATCAATGTTTGCCACAAAGGGACGACTATAAACATTTCATCCTCTGCGGTAAATGCACATTTGAAACATGGTGACCGTACGGGCGCATGCACCACCACCACCACCGCTACCACAACGGTAGATACGATCGCACCCGTTATTTCAGGAATTGCTTCGACCGTAACCCCAACAACCTCAAAGATCGTCTGGAATACCAATGAAAACGCAACGGCCGAGCTCTTGTATGGAACGACCACTTCATTCGGATCGTCAGTAACGCTTTCGACATCTCGCACGAATCAAGAAGCGAACCTCTCCGGACTTACGGCTGATACGACGTATCATTTTGTGATCGTCGCAAAAGATCCGTCAGGAAACAGCGCCACCAGCACCACGAATTCGTTTAAAACCGCTGTTGTTCCGGACACAACCACCCCGACATTCTCCAGTATCGCCGTCGCGCACGCTTCGGAAACCGCGACCGTTTCATGGAATACCAGCGAGAATGCTTCTGGAAAAATGTATTACGGAACCGCAACCCCGCTCGTTTTATCGACCGCACCCTATACAAGATCGGAGAACGCTCTTTCACTTAATCATTCATTTGCGCTTACCGGACTTGCCACCAGCACAACCTATTACTTCGTTCTCGAAGGAAAGGACGCGGCAGGCAACACCGGAACAAGCACAGAGCATCAGTTTACGACGGGAGCGTAATTGAGAAACAACAAACAAAAGCCAAGGAAACTTGGCTTTTGTTTTGCTCCTTGTTATGATAGAGAGGATGACATTGGAAGAAAAAATTACGGCGGTGCTTGAGAAAATACGGCCGTACATACAGATGCATGGCGGCGATGTTTCTCTGTCGGAAGTGCGCGGCGACGCGGCGATCCTTCGATTTGAAGGAACATGTTCGCAGTGTCAGTTATTGACGATAACCGTCAATCGGGTGGTAAAACCGATGCTTGCCGAAGAAGTGCCGGAGATCACCAAGGTAATATTTGAATGATTATTAATTTTAGCTTATAGCTGTTAGGTTATAGCTTATAGACGACGAACGACTCTATGTGATGTCTATAAGCTAAAACCTATAAGCTATAAGCTCAACAAAAAATATATGGCTAACGAAAGAGAATATCCAAGAACAAAAGAAGGATCTGTTATCGGAAAGATCGTGGTCGACCGCGACCTTTGCATCGCCGCAGTTTCCTGTATCGCCGTAGCTGATGCGATGTATCAGCTTGATGACGAGAGCAAAGTGGTCGTAACCGACGCGAATGCCGTCGATGACGAAACGCTTATCATGTCGGCTGAATCATGCCCGACTAAAGCGATATTGCTGTTCGATAAGGAAGGAAATAAGATCTTTCCGAAGTAAATTTTGGTTTTTGTTGATAATAATTTTCAATTTACAATTTTTAATTTTCAATCAATTTTCAATAAAAAAATTTTCAAACACGCCGACATCGTTCGGGTTTGAAATTAAAAATTGGATCATTGTAAATTCATTGAAAATTGTAAAATTGGAAATTGAAAATTTTTTATAATATGCAACACTTCAAATATCTCATCGTCGGCGGCGGTATCGCCGGGACAACAGCAGCGGAAACGATTCGCAAAAACGACGGAGAGGGAACGATCGCCATTGTTTCAGATGAACCGTACCCGCTCTATTCTCGGGTTATGCTTTCGAAACCCGCTTTCGTGCGCGGAGAACAGCCGGAGGAAAGCGTTTGGCTGAAAAAACCCGAGTGGTACAAAGAAAATAACATCGCTTTTATCGGCGGGGTATCTGCGACCGCACTCGACGGCACAGCGAAGAAGGTCACGCTTTCGAACGGAGAAGATGTGGAATATGAAAAATTGCTGCTCGCGATCGGCGCTCATGCGCGCAAGTGGACGATCCCGGGGTCAGACAAGAAAGGTATTTTTTATCTGCGCGGATTGGACGATACGAAAGCGATCATGGAGGCCGTGAAAACAAAAAAACACGCGGTTTTGATCGGAAGCGGCTGCGTGAGCTTTGAGATAGCGGAAATTCTGCGTTCGCTCAATATCGCGACGACGCTCGTCATGCGTGAAAAATATTTCTCCGAACCGCTCCTTTCGGAACCGGAAGGAAAGATAGTAGAGCAGACTCTTGAAAAAAACGATGTCAAAATTATCCGAGAAATGGAGGTTACTCAGGTCTATGGCGGTGAAGAGGTTTCCGGAGTCGTTTTAAAAAACGCGGAAACGATCGACTGCGACATGGTGCTTTGTATGATCGGAGTGGTATTTCCGACGGAATGGCTCAAGTCTTCGGGTATTTCTTTGCACCGCGGGATCGTTTCCAATGAATTTTTAGAAACCAGCATTCCCGACGTGTGGACCGCGGGCGATATCGCCGAGTACAACGATAAAGCGCTGCAGGAAACGATGCTGTGCGGAAACTGGATGAACTCGCGCGCCCATGGAGAGATCGCCGGACTCGCTATGTCAGGACAAAGAAAAGAGTACAAAATGGTCACCTTCCAAACCAGCCACGGATTCGGCGATACGATCGGTTTTATCGGCGACACTCGTGCGCTTCCGGAAAGAACCGTTATCTATCGGCGCAACCCCGAAAAGAACTCTTTGGTGAGGATCATTCTCCGAGGCGCCACCGTTATCGGGGCAACACTGCTCAACAACATGGCGGAGATGGGGATCATCACCAAGCTCATCAAAGAACAAGTGAACGTCGCCGGCAAAGCGGAAGAAATGTCGAACCCGGAATTTGATCTGAAAACGTTAATTCCATCATAAAAATAAAAAAGCCTTCCTTCGAAGAGGAAGGCTTTTTGTTTGACAAAAATCTAAAATACTATAGTATTTTTCTGGGACAGTACTGTGTTCTTTAGAGGAGGAACTCATGAGCATTGTTCACGAGCTGAACGAAAAACCGGAGCTGTATTTATCATCACGAGCAGTCTATATATATTGGCGATATCAAAAATATCTGCGCGATCCGAGATTGTTTACGGTGTATGGGGATGGCAGCGTCTTAATGAGCGCAAAGCTGCCGGCATCGGCGAGTCCGGGACATCTCGCGCAGCTTCACAATAAATTCATCAATAAAGGAGAAATTTGTCAGAAGCTGGTTATTTCTTCCGTTGATTGGAAAAATGGAACGAGCGTTCACGACAAACGACTTGTTTTCTATTGCGAATCCGGAGAAGTATTTACGAGCGGACCGTTACCGCCATCAGAGAATGTTCCGCTGCTTGCACAACGGTTTTTTAAAAAAAATTGGATAGAAGAGGTATAGAATGAGCGACGACAAAATACTTGATTTGAAACCCTATGGAATACATCGCAAACCCGATGTTCGAGTTATTAGAGAAATATACGCCGACCATACGCGAAAT